>CAIRSO010000555.1 GCA_903881215.1 uncultured Bacteroidia bacterium | reverse complement strand
TGGAAGTTATTACAAGTGGAACGGGTGTTTTACGTATTATAGAGGGGGTTTTTCTTACGGGGATTGTTTATTACCGGGAACCAATAGGAAGCTGTCATTTATCGGTATTATTTGAGGTATACCAAACTTAACAAGTCATTTTTTTTTTATATGGAGGGAATTTGGCAAAAGCAAAACTAGAGTGACTAAAAGTATTTTGCCACTTGCAACTTTTGTAAGGTGTCCCTAACTTTATTCACTTTAGTCACTTTCTATTCAGCCAACTCCAGCCACCGAAATTCCTTCTCCTCCAGTTTTAGGGTGATCTCACTGTACCGGAGTGATTTTTTATGAAGTTCATCGGCAGCAAGTGAACCGGAGTTGAGTTCTTCCTCTAAAATCTTTTTCTCAATTTCCAGTTCGCCTATCTCTTTTTCGAGCTCTTCCAGCTCCTTTTTCTCCTTAAAACTCAATTTTTTCTTTTCCTCGACCGGTTTTTCCCTGACCGGCTTCTCCGTTTTGGCAACAATTTGTTCGGTTTTTGCCTTCTCTTCAGCCCAGTCGCGGTAATCCGAGTAGTTGCCGGGGAAGTCTTTGATAATTCCGTTACCTTCAAATACAAACAGGTGATCTACTATTTTATCCATGAAGAACCGGTCGTGTGAAACCACAATGGTGCACCCGGTGAATGATTTCAGGTAATCTTCCAAAACATTCAGGGTCATAATATCCAGATCGTTGGTCGGCTCATCCAGAATAAGAAAGTTGGGATTTTTCATCAGAATGGTGCAGAGGTACAACCTCCTTTTTTCTCCGCCGCTTAACTTCGCCACCAAAGAATACTGGATTTCCGGAGGAAACAGAAAGTAGGTAAGGAACTGGGATGCACTCAGCTTTGAGCCGTCTCCCATCTCCACTACTTCTGCGATCTCCTTGATGATATCGATGACCCGTTCGTCTGGCGAGAATTGGATGCCATCCTGCCTGAAATAGCCGAAGCTGACCGTTTCGCCGACCTCCATTTTGCCACTGTCGGGTTGTATAAGGCCCGTCAGCATGTTGAGGAAGGTACTCTTTCCGGATCCGTTTTTGCCAACAATACCAATTTTTTCGTACCGGGCGAACTTGTAGCTGAAATCTTTCAGGATGGTGACCTCTCCGAAAGATTTGGAGAGGTGATCCAGGTTGATGATTTTGCCGCCCAGCCGTTGCGAATTGATGGCAAGTTCCAGTTTGCTGTCGTCGATTCGCTTCGACGCCTTTTCTTTCAGGATATAGGCATTTTCGGTCCGGTATTTTGATTTGTGCGACCGGGCCTGGGGCATTCTTCTTAACCAGTCAAGTTCTGTCCGGAACAGGTTCCTTGCTTTTTCTATTTCGCTGTTCAGGTTTTGGATGCGTTCGCTCCTTTTTTCAACATAGTAGGAGTAGTTGCCTTTGTACCTGAAGAGCGACTGATCGTCCAGTTCTACGATCTCGTTGCAGACGCGGTCCAGGAAGTAGCGATCGTGGGTAACCATCAGCAGCGTACATTTCGCTTTTTCCAGCGTTCGTTCCAGCCATTCGATCATCTCCAGATCGAGGTGGTTGGTGGGTTCGTCGAGGATCAGAAAATCAGGCTCATCAATCAACACATGCGCCAGTGCAACCCGTTTTTTTTGTCCGCCGGAGAGTTCGCGGATGGGTTGTTGCAGATCATGAATGTTTAGTTCGGTGAGGATCTGCTTGATTTTCAGCTCAAAATCCCAGCAGTTCAGGTGGTTGATTTTCTCCATTGCCCTTTCGATAGCTTTGGGATCATGGCTTTCCAGGGCAGATTCATATTCGCGAACGGCCGTGATGGTCTCCCCTGAAGAGCTGAAGGCAGCCTCCAGGATTGTCTCGTTGGGGTTTAGTTCCGGCAGCTGTTTCAGGTATCCGATGCGGATGTCGTTGTTGAAAATGACTTTGCCACTGTCTGCAATATCACCACCGTACAAGATGTTCATCAGGGTCGTTTTCCCTGCACCGTTTTTGGCGATCAGTGCCACTTTTTCGCCCTGGTTGATGGTGAAGGAAATATTTTTGAAAAGCGGAAGATCTCCCCAGCTTTTTGTAAGGTTGTCGAGTTGAAGATATGGGATCATAAAAAAATGTTGTCGGGTGCAAAGGTAACATCAAAGCAGGAAAGAAAAATGATTATTTTGGACATCTAATATTTTAATCATGCATCCTAAAGATATTTGCACCAAAATAACCGACTGGTTTCAGGAGAATATGCCGGTGGCGGAAACTGAACTGCATTACCATGATCCCTTTCAGTTGTTGGTAGCGGTTATTCTCTCTGCGCAATGCACCGACAAACGTGTAAACATGATTACTCCGGAACTTTTCAAGCGTTTTCCAACACCGGAAAAAATGGCTGAAGTGGAACCGGATGAGGTTTTTCAGGAGATCAAATCCTGTTCCTATCCGAACAACAAAGCGAAAAATCTTGTGGGGATGGCCCGAATGCTGGTGTCTGACTTTCAGAGTATTGTACCAGAAGAGATGGAGCAGTTATTGCAATTGCCCGGTGTTGGGAGAAAAACGGCCAACGTCATTCTTTCTGTTGTATTTAATAAGCCTGCAATGGCAGTTGATACGCACGTTTTCAGGGTGTCGGCCAGGCTTGGATTGACAGTCAGTTCGAAGACCCCGGAGGAGACCGAACGACAACTTGTCAAATTGTTTCCGGCCGAATTGCTTCCGGTTGCGCACCATTGGCTGATCCTTCATGGGCGCTATGTTTGTATGGCACGAAAACCTTTATGCGAGGAGTGCGGTATACAGAAATGGTGTGCTAAAGTTGGTGTTAAAATTTAGCCGTAGATCAGGATGATGCTTATTCGGTGTAGCCTCTTTCCTGAAATTTCTCCAGAAATGCATCCATTGCCCTCGTAGGTTTCCCATCTTCTCCCCAGGCACTCAGGGGATAGCGGCTCCAGCTTCTGGCTCCTTCAGGTTCCCAATAGAATACACCCAAACCTTTGTTGTCGGGTACCTCTTTTACCTTTTTCTGAACGGCTACGAGCATATCAAATGTGTTTTGGACCTGTGTGTCTTCGCCACCGACTTCCACAACCATCACCTCTTTTCCATAACGGTAGAACATATCGTTCAGATTTGTTCCAAGATCTGTTATAGAAAGGGTATAATCCGGTTTTCCATTCAGCCAATAGGGATAATAGGACAAGCCAATGATGTCATATTTGGCCCCATTCGTCTTTGCAGCATCAAACCACCATCTGAAACGACCATTGTTATTACCCTGGTCAACATGGAGAATGACCTTTGTTCCGAGACAGACTGCTTTGATGGCATCATATCCCTTGTTGATCAGCTGGGCCAGTTGAGGCCAGTTATCGGTGCTGCCTTCCGGATAAATCATTCCTCCAGGGATTTCGTTGCCAAGCTGAACCCATTCAGGAGAGATGCCGGCTGTTTTTAATGCACTCATCACACCGAAAGTATAGTCATAAAGGTCTTTCAGTAAAGTGGGAAAGTCGTGGCCTTCCCACTCTTTGGGTTTCTTTTGTTTAGAAGGATCGGCCCAGCTGTCGCTGTAGTGAAAGTCAATCATCACTTTCATTCCCCATTTTTTGGCTCTGACTGCCATTGCAACAGTCTCATCTTTGCTGCAATGTCCACTGAATTTGTCATCAGATGGGTTTACAAAGGTTCTCAAACGGATAGCATTGATTTCATGGTCTTTAAGGATTTTAAAGCAATCCTCCGGATTTCCCTGGTCTGAGAAGAATTGATAACCTGTAGCCTCCATCTGCGGAAGCCAACTGATATCTGCACCTCTGATAAAGCTATCCTCACGAGGGATTTGTGTTGTCCCTGTTTGACTGCAACCGTTTAGCGAAGCAAAAACAAGGCATAAAAGCAAGATACGCGACGTTGATTTTTTCATTCTTAAAAATAGCAAAAAAATTGATTGGAGTACGATGATTCCCCTTTTTTCTAGAAGTAGCAAAGTGACTTGAGTGAACTAAAGTGGCTGAAATGACTAAAGTACTTCGCTACAAGAAACCACTGCTCGAAGACCATAACTTTATTAACTTTAGTTCACTCTAGTCACTTTAGTCACTTCTCCAATATTTTTCTAATTTTCGTCCAAATTATTTGTTTTTCAGACAATCTTTATACTTTTGCAGAGAGTTTCTTGAAATTATTTTTCCGTAAAACCAATAAATTAAGTTATGGCTTATAAAATTTCTGATGCATGCATCGCGTGTGGTACCTGTATCGATGAGTGTCCTGTTGAGGCGATCACTGAAGGCGAAATCTATATAATTGACGCAGAACTTTGCACCGATTGTGGATCTTGTGCCGAAGTTTGTCCTACCGATGCTATATCACCTGAATAACAAGACGTAAGACTTTAAAACGACCTGCTTTTCCCAAGCAGGTTTTTTTTTGCTTTTTTTTGAACATTTTTTTGATGATTTTGTTGATTTTGTTAAATAAAACAGTTATTTTTAATGTCTATTGCCTCTCAATCCGCTTATTTACAATAATTTAATTATGGACTTGCTGCTTCTAAACATCAAAGAAATGGTGCAGACGGGAGAAAATCCACATGATTTTCTGACAGGGATGGAGATGGCATCAGTTAATACCATCCAGGATGCATTTTTGTTTATAAGCGATGAAATGATTGTGGATTATGGCTCCATGAAGACCCTTGATGGATCAGCAGCCGAAAATTCAGAAATGCTCATGGAGATTGATTGTAAGGGCAGGATGGTTTTCCCTAGCTTTTGTGATCCAGATTCCCATCTCCTTTATCCTTTCGGCGATTCTCAAAATTTCTCAACGAGACATACCAGCCGGGAGCCCTATTCCATTGATTTTTCTAATGAATTTGTGAGATTGCATGAGATGTCTATTGAAGAAATCTATGTTCAGGCTCTGGATCACCTCAAGGAGGTTGTCAGGAAAGGTACCGGTGCCATTGAGATAAAAAGTGGATATGGACTTGAAGCCGAGGATGAATTAAAATTATTGCAAGTCATCAGAAAATTGAAAAGGTCCACTCCGTTGGTTATCAAATCAACTTTTCTTGGGTCACATACTTACCATGAAAGGTTTCGAAGGTCTCCCGCAAAATATCTCGACCATATTTTGGATATTCTACCGGCTATTTCGCAGGATGAGCTTGCTGATAATCTGGATGTATATTATGACCATCAGTTTTTATCCAGAAGCGAAACAGAAACCTTGCTGCTTGCCGGATTAAAGGAAGGATTAAATGTTAAGATTCATTCTGACGAATTGGGACTTAATCAGCTTAATGTGAATAATATCAATGTTTGTCTTGATATTTTAGACCAACCCGGACCACTCAGTCTAGGAAGCATTAATAGAATGGTTTTAGCTGAAATTTTCCCTGCAATCATGCCTGGGGCCTCTTTTTTTCACAACCTCAATGCCTCTTCTGCGAGAGATATTATTGATGCCGGCCTGCCATTGGCTATTGCCACTGATTTTGATCCTGGATCCATGCCATCCTGCGACATGAAGTTCATGCAGTCGCTGGCCTGTATAAAATATGGCATGAAGCCTGAAGAAGCCATCAATGCTTCCACCATTAATTCAGCTTTTCTGATGGGTATTGGTCATGGGTATGGTTCCATTACAAAAGGCAAGGCTGCCAATGTATTTGTCACTAAAAAAATCCCGTCTTACGATTATTTCCCTTATGCCTTCAGTTCAGATCTTATTGAAATGGTTATCCTGGATGGGGAGATTCATTGAATTATGGCTAACGCCAGCCTTAATTATATTACCAGTAATATACAAACCCAATACTGCCAATTACCACCTGTTTGGGTACATTGGTACTTCCGCTGGCAAGCTTATCTACGGTAGTCGTATTGTTTAGCTTTGTTATTTTAAGCTCTTCATGGCTATTTTTAGATCTGGAAATTTGATAATCCATGGCAATTTTTAGTTGCACCTTCTCATTTACTTTAAATCGCAATGCAGTTCCTGCCAGCAAATCAAGGGACACATTGGTTGAGTTGGTGTTGTGCTGCAGATATTCCCAGGTACCTACTGACGGTTTGAACAACAGTTTCTGTTCGGGAAGGTAGGTGACATTCATTCCTGCCATCAACTGAAAATCCCATGAAAGTTTGTCGAAATTCAGCGAAAAGACCGGCCCGAAAACGATGCTGTTTGACATCCACGAATTTACAGTAAGTGTCAGATTATCCCTTTCAGTTTCCGAGAAGGGAACCAGCTTTTTCATCCTGGTTTCCATCATGGTTCCAAGTCCGTACCGGTCGACAGGGTTGCTGTTCAGCATAACCATTCCTTTTAGTCCCCAGCTGGAGCCCAGAGGATAAGTGGCATCCAGGTTAAGTGCAAATCCTCTTGTAGCAAATCCGGCATCCGTCTTTGCCGGATTATTTCCGGCAAAGGTCCCCATAGGCCAGCATCTACCCATGTTGAGAGAAAAATACCAGTTATCCTGCTGGGCAAATAGGGGTACAGACAAAAGTAAAAAAGCATAAACCAGCAGTGGATTTTTCATGTAATTGGAGCTGAATTTTTCGAACAGTTTCTAAAAAAACAGTTGAAGATATGGCTGAATCATCCCCTGTATGATCTTTCCGGTAGCTGGATCGAGCTGCGAACCAAATAGGCTGTGAGGGATGGAGAATATTCCAATAGTAACAACTGAGGCAGCCACAACCCAATACCTCGATTCCGAATTCCGGTTGAATAAATAGGCGATTGCCCAGGCAAGAAAGGCGATAAGCGTCTTGTTGTCTGTCAGATCCCATCCATAAGGAATACCTGCCCAAAGTTCATTGAATGCATATTTCTGGACAATGGGACCCATGATGAGTCCGCCAACAAATATTGTTCCCAGGGTAATCCTCATCATTTTGAAAGATGGAATCTTAAAAAGGGCAAAAACACCTGCAACATTGCTGAAAAGCATTGCCAGAAACATGATAAGGATGTGTGGTATTAAAACAAAGCCCGGAACAAAGCCTTTAAAACGGATTACAGTTGGTGTACCATTGTTAAGTCCGACTTGTTCTGCTCCCTTTTTTAGCACAATTTTATATTCCAGTTTCCCGGCCATCTCCTGATGTGGCAAGGAGGCAGTCAGTATACCACCTTCACGAGTCATAGGAACAGGGATGTAGTCGACTTTTTGTGGGAAAATTCTATATTCCAGAGTCCCTGTAACCTCCGGATCAGGCACAGAAATAGCTATCGGACATTCTGCTGGTCCGTCGAAAGACCTGAGTAGTTTAAAATTATGGGTTTGTCCGCCAATCGTCACCTTTGTTCTTTGAGGGTGAGTTGGTCCGGTTAAACGTTGATAGACAGCTGCTGAGAGGGTTAACAACACAGCAAAAATCCAGATTAATGCTTTTTTATTTTGCATGATTAGTCTGCTAAGAGTTCAAAAGTTAATATTTGCAAGTTCTTTTCGGTTTACGGTTTTAAATGTATTACGTTTCAATAATACATATGCTTTATATTTCTGAGGGTTAGTTCAAAAACTCAAGCCTTTCCAGCCGCGAAAATACAACAATGCTCCTGTGAAAAAAATGGATGAAGTTTTTTTTTCATTTTAGATCAGAATAACAGTAAATTTAAGTGAATGAGAAGTAGAGATTTGTTATTTTTACCTTTCTTTCAAACTATTGAATTTAAACCCATGAAGTTAAAATCTACACTAGTATTAAGTGCCCTTCTTTTACTGATGACAACCACTCAAGTACTCTTTGCAAAAAGTAGTCCTGCCGGTAAAGAACAAGGGAATGTGACATTTACCGATAAAGGTGATCAAAAAGGAGTTGATATTCTGATGGATGGAAAGCTCTTTACTTCCTACATCTGGCCTGAGAATGTGATGAAACCAGTTTTGTACCCAATCTTTACAGCCTCTGGAGCAGAAGTAACTCGTGGATATCCCTTGAAACCCAGAGCAGGAGAGAGGGTCGATCATCCACACCACATTGGCATATGGTTCAATTATGGAGATGTCAACAAGCTTGATTTCTGGAACAATTCTGAAGCCATTCCTGCCGACAAAAAAAGTGAATATGGAACCATTCATCACAAAGCCGTCGTGAAGAAGGAGGGTGGAAAAGGCCATGGCCTGCTGGTAGTTTCATCCTCATGGGATACTCCTGATGGGAAAGAACTCCTTGCCGATAAGACTGAAATGTACTTCAGCAATCAAGGTGCAACTCGAATCATTGACCGGATAACTACTCTTACAGCCGGGACTTTGCCTGTTTCAATGGCCGACAACAAAGAGGGGGTTATTGCAATACGTGTTGCCCGTCAGTTAGAGTTGCCTTCAAAAGACCAGGTAATCATGACAGATGCCAAGGGAAATCCAACTACAGTGAAATCAATGAGCACAGAGGGTGTAACCGGAAGCTACAGAAGCAGTGAAGGGATTAAGGACGACGCTGTTTGGTCTACAAGAGGGAAATGGATGGACCTAAATGGGACGATCAACAATGAAAAAGTTGCTATTGTTATTTGTGATCATCCTCAAAACCCTGGCTATCCTACTTATTGGCACGCAAGAGGTTACGGCCTTTTTGCGGCTAACCCACTTGGCTGGAGCGTTTTTTCCAAAGGGAAGGAGAGTTTAAATTTCAGTGTACCAGCCGGAAAATCAGTCAAATTCCGCTATAGAATCGTTATTCATAACGGATCAGATCTTTCAGACGAGGCGATTAATGCTCTCACCGACGAGTTTGCAAAAAAATATTAAACAGGATTGTGGCTTACAGATAAAAAAATCCGGATTCATTCCGGATTTTTTTATTTTTACCAACTATAAGCTACCAATTACATTCTACCACATTCAATGGCCTTAAACTATATTTGGATCTTCTTCTTCGTGATTGCCTTTGTGATTGCCTTGATCAAACTTGTCTTCCTGGGAAATGTGGAGACCTTTTCTGAAATGGTGACTGCCACTTTTGAAATGTCCAAAACCGGATTTGAGATTTCCATCGGACTTACCGGAGTATTGACATTTTGGTCAGGAATGATGAAAATTGGGGAACAAGGAGGGATTGTTAAAATCATTACACGACTGATCGGGCCATTTTTCGATAAGCTCTTCCCTGAATTAGGCAAAAGCCATCCTGCCTACGGGCCAATGATGCTTAACTTTGCTGCCAATATGATGGGACTGGACAATGCTGCCACGCCAATGGGACTGCAGGCTATGAAAGAAATGCAGGAAAGCAACAAGAACAAGGAGGTAGCCTCCAACCCACAGATCATGTTTTTGGTTTTAAATGCCTCAGGGTTGTGCCTGATCCCCATCTCAATTATGGTTTACCGTGCACAGTTGGGAGCCGTCAACCCGGCAGATATTTTTATTCCCATTCTTTTTGCTACTTTTTTTGCCAATATGACAGGATTGATTTCAGTCGCAATCATGCAAAAAATAAAGCTTTGGGACACAACTATTCTTGCCTATCTGCTTGGAACAACAGCCCTTGTTGCAACAATGATATTCTCAATCAGTAACATGTCTCAGGATCAGATTTCGATTTTTTCGAAAGTGGCCACCAATTTGATTCTCTTTTCGCTGATCATGTTTTTTATATTATTGGGTGTTCGAAGTAAAATTAACGTCTACGAAACATTTATTGATGGTGCAAAGGAGGGTTTTACAACCGCAGTAAGAATTATTCCTTACCTGGTAGCCATGTTGGTAGCCATCGGTGTTTTCCGTGCTTCAGGTGCCATGGATTATTTAGTGGCAGGCGTAAAGTGGTGCGTAGAAGCTGTCGGCATTGACTCTGAATTCGTGGCTGCTTTGCCTACCGGACTAATGAAACCACTAAGCGGAAGTGGTTCGCGGGGTATGATGATTGATGCCATGAAAACTTATGGTGCGGACTCATTTATCGGGAAATTATCTTGCACCGTTCAAGGGGTTTCCGACACAACTTTCTTTATACTGGATCTCTATTTTGGTTCTGTTGGAATTAAAAACACCAGATACGCAGTGGGTTGCGCTCTGCTTGCGGATTTAGTCGGCCTGATTGCTGCCATATTAATCGGATATCTCTTCTTTCATTAACCTGAACGGATATGCGACAAAAATGGATTATCGAAGAGGTTGAAAAGGTTTTCGGCGAATTGGATTCACATCTCAATTCTACGGCAAAGGAAAGCGGATTGAATTGTCCTGATTTTTGCGGTCATTGTTGTCGTAAAACTGATATTGAGGCCTCTCCGATTGAATTTTTGCCTCTTGCAGCCTGGCTCTATCAAAATAATAAAGTGAATGATTTTTTGGTAAAGCTGGATAATCCTGAACACAAGTGGTGTGCATGTTTTGATCCTGATGCATCCGCAAAAGGAGAGTGGGGGTGCAAATATTATGAGCACCGCGGACTAATTTGCCGGCTTTTCGGTTTTGGATTCAGATTAAACCGCGATAATATGCCAGTCCTGGTAACCTGTAAAATTATGAAATCGACTCGTTCAGAGGCAGTTGCCAAGGCGGGAGTGATAGCGGCACGCCAACCGGATGAGATGCCTATTTTTAGCCATTATTTTATGCAGCTATTGGCCATTGACCCTGATTTGGCAGTACCGCAAATGCCTATTAATGAAGCTATTCGCATTGCTATTGAGAAACTGTACTTCTATAATCTGGATAAAGAAGAAAGTTAAATGTGGAAATTGGAAAATGTGAAAATTAGGAAGGCATTTGGGCAAGACAGTCATTTACACATTTTCCAATTTTCACATTTCCTAATTTTCACATTTACATATTTCCACATTTTCTAATTTTCACATTCCCTCATCCGCTTTCCTAATCTTGCTGTAAAATGCCTTTGCCATCGTCTGTCCGCGAAATTTAGCTCGTTCGGCAATCATTCCTTCGAACAATTCGTCCACTGTTGAACACCAAACTAGCAGCCAATGGTCAAAATGCTCCTTCTTTAAATTCATATTGAAATGCATGGGAACCGGGTTGCCGAAATAATCGGGACGTCTGAGCAAGACCGTGTGCCAGAAGCGGTATAGCTTTTTGTGGTGGGCATCCCACTTTCCCTCAAGCCGGTCATTAAAAAAGAAGCCGATCGTTTCATCCTTCCTTACTTTTGAATAAAATGCATCAACCAATTTTTGGATGTCTTTGAGCGTAGTTATGTCCTGACCCATTGGATTCATATTAATTATTCAAAAATCGCAAAAATTACCACACTAAAATAAAAAATCTGGCTAATCAAATTTTACTTCTGGTTTTTTTACAGTTATTGAGAATGAATCTTTTTAGTAATACGCATCTAGATATATAGATGAAAAGCTATAATTTCGCCAACATTCAGGTTAAATATTGAATGAATTGCCTGAAAATCTATCCAAAATTAATTACCAGGGAGTATTTTTCCGAATGACTTTAAAAATTGAATCATTAACTAGCTTCAAAATTTTATGAAACCATCAAAGAGTTTTTATAACTGGATGAGTCTGACAGGGTTTGTGATCGCAGCAAATAGCTTGCTGGTGATACTGATTTTGTTCCTTTTCTCAATGTTTTCTGAAAAAAGCAATGCCTACCTGGGATTGTACATTTATATTATTATACCAATGTTTTTGGTCATTGGTTTGCTGTTAATCCCGCTTGGAATTGTATTGCGAATCCGTAATAAGGATAACGAAGCTGAAGATGCAGGTAACTGGCCAGTTTTTAATCTGAACGACCCAAAATTTCGCTCTGGTTTTATTACGATTTCAATCATAACGGTTATTCTCTTGATGGTTTCTGCCATGGGAAGTTACAAGGCATTTCAATATACTGAATCGGTTGAATTCTGCGGTAAACTTTGTCACCAGGTCATGGAACCGGAATTCGTTTCTTACCAGCACTCTCCTCACGCAAGGGTAGCTTGTGTTGAATGTCATGTTGGTGAAGGAGCTGACTGGTACATAAAATCTAAATTATCGGGTCTTTATCAGGTGTATTCTGTTACATTCAAAAAGTATTCACGTCCGATTGAAACACCACTACATAATTTAAGACCTGCCCGCGAGACTTGCGAAAGGTGTCACTGGCCAGAGAAATTTTATTCCAGAAAATTGGTTAACATTCGCTCTTACCTTACTGATTCTGCAAGCACAGAATGGAACAATTCACTGATGATGAAAATTGGTCCTGAGTTTAGCGCACAAGGGCTCACAGAGGGTATTCACTGGCATATAAACAAGAACTTCAGAATTGAATACGTCTCAACAAGCAATGACAGGGAGAGTATTCCCTGGGTAAAAATGACAAATCTTCAAACCGGAGAGGTTAAAACCTTTACGGACACAGAGAATCCAATCAATAAAGCTGCTCTTGATTCAATTCCTGCAAGAACAATGGACTGCATGGATTGTCACAACCGCCCTTCACATCTTTACAATTCTCCTACTTTCTACATTAACAATGCGATGGTAGCGGGTAAAATTCCAAAAGATCTTCCATACATCAAAAAGGCCGCCATGGAAGCACTGAAAACTTCCTATACCAGCATGGATTCAGCGATGACACAGATCAATCAAACCATTGTTGATTTTTATAAAAATGAGCACGCGGATGTTTATGCCAAGGAAAATGTCCGAATAGCGGCAGCCATAGTTGCTATTCAGGCTGAATACAAAATCAATGCCTTCCCTTTTATGAAGGCAGACAATACCAGATACCTGAACCACATCGGTCACCTCGAATCGGATGGCTGTTTCCGTTGTCACTCTGACCGTCACAAAACTGAAAAGGGCGAAACAATATCCCGCGACTGTAACCTTTGCCACATCATTGTGAACCAAGGCCCTTCCGGGAATATTACCAATAGTTCAATCGATAAGGCACTTGAATTTGTCCATCCGGTTGAAATAAAAGGAGTCTGGAAAACATCCTTCTGTTCAGAGTGCCACAAGGTACTTTATGAGTGATGAGTGATGAGTTATAAGTTATGGGTCATCACTCATAACTTATAACTCATCACTTACTTTTCCACATCATGAAGGTATTATTGACCGGAAGTACAGGCTATATTGGCAAGCGATTGTTGCAGAATCTTTCTGCCAACGGTCACGAGGTAACCTGCTTTGTAAGAAGTATGGAGCGGTTGATTGTGCCTGGACAATCCAATGCCAAAGTAGTCGGACATGAGATTGATTTGCTGAAACCCATTCCCGATCACCTGCATGCTCTTGATTTTGATGTGGCTTTTTACCTCGTTCATTCCATGTCTTCATCTATTGGACAATTTATGGAGGAAGAAGCTGTTTCTGCGCGAAATTTTGCCAATTTCATCGGCAAAACAAATTGCAAGCAAATTATTTACCTCAGCGGAATTTCCAATTCTGAAAAGCTCTCGAAGCATTTGCAATCCAGAAAAAATGTTGAGAACTTGCTTCGGGAATCGGGGAAACACCTCACCGTCTTGCGGGCAGGGATCATTGTCGGCAGCGGCAGCGCTTCCTTCGAAATCATCCGTGATCTGATGGAGATTCTCCCGGTGGTTGTGGCTCCTGCCTGGGTTAAAACCAAATGTCAGCCTTTAGGTGTAGCCGATGTTTTGAAATACCTGACCGGATGCATGCTGAACCCAATTACTTACGATGACATTTTTGATATTGGCGGACCGGAAATATTGTCTTACAAGCAGATGCTGCTCCAATATGCAGAGGTACGCGGTCTTAAGCGATGGATTGTTGTCATTCCTTTCTTCAGTCCGAGGATGTCCTCTTTTTGGCTTTATTTCGTCACCTCTACTTCCTATTACCTGGCAGCCAATCTGGTCGACAGTATGAAAGTGGAGGTTGTTTGCCAGGACAACAGGCTTCAGGAAATACTTGAAATTAAACCATTGTCGTACAAGGAAGCTTGTAGACGTGCTCTGGAACGTATCAATCTTGATACAGTGGCTTCCAGCTGGACAGATGCTGTTTCCATGACGAAAACGAATCAACTTTTTGAATACCTCGATGTGCCGAAATTTGGTATTCTGCACGATAGGAGAAGTTTGAAAATCAAAGGTGACCCGGACAAAGTTCTGGAGAAAATTTTCTCTATTGGCGGTGAAACGGGTTGGTATTATGCCAACTGGATTTGGAATATTCGTGGCGTGATCGACAAAATGGTTGGTGGCGTTGGTCTGCGTCGAGGCCGGCGAAATGCCAATGATCTAAATCCCGGCGATGCGCTCGATTTCTGGCGGGTTTTGATTGCTGACCGCGCAAACAAGCGCTTGCTTTTGTTTGCAGAGATGAAAGTTCCCGGAGAAGCCTGGCTCGAATTCAAGATTGTTCTGAGGGAGGATGGCTTTTTTTTGACCCAAACTGCGACTTTTATGCCAAAAGGATTGAGCGGGCGTATTTATTGGTGGGGATTGTTGCCCATTCATTTGGTGATGTTTCAACAGATGATTAAAGCGATTGTTCAAAAATGAAAGATGTTACATATGTTCAACATATTTCTAACTTTACATCATGGATACATTGGAATCGGCATTTAAGTTTGATCTTACCAACCCCTGGTTTGTTTTTCCTGCCCTGCTTTTTGTGGTGCTGCTGGCCTTTTTTTTAATAAAATTTTTCTCGGTATTCTTTCAGTTTATCCAAGCCAAAGGTTGTTTGACTGTTTTGCTGATAGCACTTGTAGGATTACCCGGAATTGTTGCGATAACCCTTTTGTCCGGGTATACAGTTGTTGCTTCTATCCTGATACTTATGGCCGTTATTGGGGTCATTACCGGTTACATTGCCAGAGATTCGGAAGAGAATGTGGGTAAATTCGGTAATTTTATCATGATCGTATCCATTATCACCTTACTCCTGGCTCTGGTAGTCGTAAAATTTGTCTGAAAATAAAATCTACCCGATAATCCCCATCTTCTTCATCAAATAGCTTGCATTCAGTTTTTGACTAATGCCTTTCTTGAGTTTGTAGTCAAAGATCAACTGGTCGTTGGTTAGTTCGACCTCGAAGCAGTTGTTGGTGACGATATCTGGATAGTTAGTTTCCAGTTCACCAAGGGTCAGATCATGTGTGGCTACCAGCACCACAGCTTTGAGGGAGATCAGTTTTTCGAGTAACCCAAGCGACCCGGTTTGTTTGTCTTTTGTGTTTGTACCCCGTAGAATTTCATCCAGAACAACCAGTGTGCGGGGATTGGTTTTCACATGATCAATAATTTCCCTGATACGAACCAGTTCTGCGTAAAAATAAGATTCGTTGTTTGAGAGAGAGTCTTGGATTTTTATGCTTGAAAGAATATCGCAGGGGGTGAAAATGAAATCCTTGGCGCAAACTGGAGCGCCGTTCATTGCCAAAATTAGGTTGACTGAAAGGGTACGCAGAAAGGTACTCTTGCCGGCCATATTGGCACCGGTGATAATCAAGATGCGGGGTGTTCCGGAAAAGCCAAAGCTGTTGCTGACCCTGGTAGCGGGGTGAAGCAGCGGATGACCCATCTCCGTGGCTTGAAACGTAAACTCTTCTGCGACTTCCGGGTAGGTAATGGCTCCCTGGTTGTTGAAGGCATAGACAGAGAAACTAATGAGTGCATCTAATTCGGAAAGGGCTTCGAACCAGGAGGGAACTTTGCTCCTGTGCTGTGCTTTCCATTTGCCAAGCCGAAGCCAGATTTGGATGTCGTACAACAAGATGGAGTTTAAGACGATTGAAACCAACACATTCAGCCGCTGGTCGAAGCTGTTGAGCAATCGGTAAAGGGAGGTGAGGGAATCGCCGGCTTTCATTCCGTTGCCGGAGAGTTTCCCTTGCAGGCCTTTAAGGTAGGCGGATTGGAATTTTTCGGCTTCTATCAAACGGATAATGGTGGTGTAGCTTTTGAGTGTCCCAGCGATTTTGCTAAGCAGGTTATGATCTTTGTTTATAGTCTTCAGATGAGAGCCGACGATGGAAAGACTTATGATTACGGGGATAGAAAGTGAATTGACAGTGAAGATTCCAAGGATGACCAGTGTTATCCAGAATAAGTTGAAGACAGGAACCAAAATGCAGAGAATTGGGAGCAACCAGCTCTTCTCTTCAGGTAATCCAAGCCAGATCTTGAGGCTTTCGACTTCGTTGCCTCTCTCAGTGATAAACATTCCATGGGTTTGGAAGTCGGAGACGAAATCATGCTTTTCCACCAGTTCGCTTATGGCCTGTTGCTTTTCATTGATGACAGATTCTTCCTGCCTGGATTGGCAGAGTCCTTCGGCCAGTTTCTGTTTCCCGCCCAGCGTGGAGCTTCGGTTGAGGTATTGGAAGAGGGAGCCCATGCCGAAGAGGTCAAAATCGGCTGAGAGATGGGGATTGATCGGGTGGTAGGCGACACCTGTTTCGCGGTCGGCATATTGGTGATCGAGAATCCTGAGTTCGTTTTGGTTAAGAAGCAGTTGGTTGGCAGTGTATTTTTCCCGAAAAGCATATTTCAAATCCAGCTTCACGGCCAGTAGAAAAGCGGCGAAAAAAAGGAGGGAGAGAAGAGTGAAGAGGGAATTGGAGTCTGAGCGGATGTAGAGGACCAGCATAGCGACGAAGGCCAGGAAGGTAACCACACGCATGAGGTAGAGGCGGGAGAGTACCTTCTTAATGGATCTTAGTTCGGTTTCGAGGGCCGAAATCTTTGTGTTATAGTGTGTAAATACTGTCTCTTGCATTGAAATTCCGGATAGGATTACAAGTTCAAATTTAGCAGAAAAAAGTTTCTTACACAGAGGTATAATTATACCATTTATGAGATTTCCGTTAGCATCAAATTTGAAGCCTGATGGAAATCCGTCAGAGGGAAAAGGAGTTACACAGCGGATGAAAATCGCAGGCAATTTTCATCCGCTTCTTTTTTATCTCTGTAGTTCTCCGTGATTTCTCTGTGTAACTCTGTGTTATTTTTCTTCCAAAATCCACCGCAGCTTCTTCATTTGTGGTTTTTAATTCTTCAATGCCTTCAGTAGTTCAGTAACTGCCTCGTCTGGTGTCTCAAATTCTCCCAACAGCTGGATAAACTTACTCCCGACAATGGCGCCATTCGTATGTTCGGAAGCAGCATCAAGGGTCACCTTGTTGCTAATACCAAAGCCGACCAAAAGTGGATTGCGAAGCTTCATGCCGGCGACCCTTGTGAAATAATCCTGCTTGCTTTGGTCAAAGGATTGCTGAGCTCCGGTTGTGGAGGCACTGGAAACCATATAGATGAATCCTTCGGTGTGCTCGTCGATCAGTCGAATTCTTGTTTCGGAGGTTTCAGGAGTGATGAGCATGATCATCTTCAGATTATGCCTTTTAGCGATGGTTTTATAGTTTGCCAGATAGTCTGCAAATGGCAGGTCGGGGATGATCACGCCATCAATTCCAACCTCCTCACAAGATTTGCAAAACTTTTCGAAACCATACTGCATGATCGGGTTGAGATAGCCCATCATGATCAATGGCATTTGCAAAGTAGCGCGAACGTTCTTCAACTGTTCAAAGAGCAGCTTAAGAGACATCCCGTTGTGAAGGGCATCGCCGGCAGATTTCTGTATCGCCGGACCATCAGCCATTGGATCACTGAAGGGGATGCCAATCTCTGCCAGATCGATGCCGTGATTTTCGAGCGCCGTCAGAATGGGAATCGTATCCCCAAGATTGGGATACCCCGCAGTAAAATAGATAGATAATATCTGGTGAGTCTGGTTTTGAAATAGTTGCGTAAGACGGTTCATGGGTGGTGTAATTGAATGTTTTGAATGAAATCAGAAAGGAGTGCTATATCTTTCACTCCGGGGGCTGTTTCGAAACGGCTGTTCAGATCTATGCCGGCCCATTGTTGATGGTGAAAATGACTAAGCAGCTCAAGGCTGTCGTGCCCAATTCCACCACTCAACAAAAATGGGGTTGTCCCGGAATAATACTGGAGTATTTTCCAATCGAAAGACCTGCCCGAGCCTCCGTATCCACTGGTAGGGGTATCGAAAAGGAAATACTCGCAAAGTCCTTCGTACCCTGAAGTCAGAAGAAGATCCTTTTCCATATGAATGGAAAATGCCTTGATGAGCTTGACTCTTGAAGGGAGTTCGGCCAAAAGTTCTGAAAGGTATTCAGGTCTCTCATTTCCATGAAGTTGCAGATAATCAAGTTGGTAAAATGCACATTTCCGTATCACTTCCTCCTTGGATTCGTTCACAAATACTCCTGTTTTCTTCACGGAAGTGAGTGTCGGAAGCAAATGGGCAATTGTCTCCGAATCGACATACCTGGTAGAAGGGGCATAGAAGATCAGTCCGATCAGGTCTACTCCTTGAATCGCCGAAACCTGACGGATATTTTCAGGTTCCTTAAGTCCGCAAACTTTAATTAGCATGGTTGATTCCGCTTATAAATTTCTCCAGCGTTTCGCCAGGTTTGCCGCCTCTCATAAATGTCTCACCGATCAGGAATCCTCTGAATCCCTTTTCCCGAAGCTCATTGACAGTAGAGGGTTCAGAGATGCCGCTTTCCGAAACCAGCAGCAGATCACTTTTAAGCTCAGATAGTTTTCCCGCCAGATGAAAAGAGTGATCGAGGGTGGTGTGAAAGGTTCCAAGATTGCGGTTATTGATGCCAAGCATATCTATGAATGGATTCAGGTGCCCCAATTCTGATGCATCATGAATCTCCAGAAGAACCTCAAGCTTTAGCTCGTGGGCTGCCTGCGCCAAGAATAAGCATTCTTCCACCGTAAGCACTGCAGCGATTAGCAGCACTGCGTCTGCTCCGGCGACTCTTGCTTCGGAAAGCTGGTAAGCATCAATGATAAACTCTTTTCGCAGCAGGGGCATATTCACCAGCTTTCTGGCAGTGCGAAGATCTTCCAAAGATCCGCCAAAAAAATTGGCATCGGTCAGGATGGAGCATGCAGAGGCACCGGCCAGTTCGTAGGCAGGTAACACGTTTCCAACCTCGGCATCAGGAAATATCCACCCCTTGGAAGGCGACTTCCGCTTAAATTCCGCAATAATCCCGGTAGGGGAGGCAGCCAGGGCAGACCTCATGGATATCGTTGGGCGGCCTTGGGCTTCCAAAAGCTGACCCGCAAGGATTTCCGGTGGAACAGTCTTTTTCTGCTCTTCCACTTCGATGCGTTTATGGGTGATGATTTCTTGAAGTATGTCTTGCATTGGAATTATTTGGTTAATGTCAAATTCTAAGAACTAACACAGAGTTCCACAGAGGAATCACAGAGGGACACAGAGTTAAATTGAATTATTATTCTCTGTGTAACTCTGTGATTCTCCTTCTTCCTCTGTGTTAGTTCTTTTTTTTATCATTTTTATGAATTGAGTTCTACAAATTTCCTGAATTTTTCCTTCGCTTTGCCGCTGACCAGCGAATCTTGTGCCTCTTCAATGCATTTGGCAATCGTTTTCTCAGGACAAAGTACCCTGATGGCAAAAGCTGCATTAATGAGTACGCAATTGTTCTGCTGAGGAGTTGCAACACCATTCAAAACATGGTCGAAAATGGTTGAAGCCTGTTCAACGGTATCACCTCCAAAAAGATCCGCTTCCGTATTTCGTGCAAACCCAATTTCTTCTGGCGAATAAATGTGTTCATTTTGGTTTGAGATAACTTTGAATGAGTCCGTCAGCGAAATCTCATCATAGCCATCCAAACTATGTACCACCGCGAAACGATTCCCTATTTGTTGGAAGGAATAACTATAGAGCCTTAGCAGCGGAAGGTTATATACTCCAAGCAACTGATTTTTAGGCATTGCCGGATTAACCAGCGGACCAAGCATATTAAAGAAACTCCGAACGCCAAGGCTTTTCCTTACTCCAGCAACCGCTTTAAGTGCCGGATTGAAGATCGGAGCATGGAGATAAGCCATATTCGTTTCACTGATGGATCGCTTTAATTTATCGATATCTGTCGTGAATTTTACCCCATGGTATTCCATTACATTGGAGGCACCACTTACAGATGTCGCTCCGTAATTACCATGTTTGGCCACTTTATATCCTGCTCCTGCCACGACAAAGCAGGCGGCAGTTGATACATTGAAAGTATTCTTGCCATCACCTCCGGTTCCCACGATGTCGATGGGATCGAATTCGGACAGGTCAGTAACCACGCGCATCTCCAGCAGTGCGTCCCGGAAACCCGAAAGCTCCTCAACTGAAATGCTCCTCATCAGGAAAACGGTAATCAAGGACGCAATTTGCGCTTCGGTATATTTTCCTGATACCATGTTCTGGAGGATTTCCCTTGCTTCATCGCGTCCAAGGAATTGGTGTTCGAAAAGGCGATATAGGATCTGTTTCATAATTTCGTAATAATTTGAAATGAATAGCTTATTAAAAGAGTCAATTTGAAAATGTGGGAATTTGAAAATTTGAAAATGAAGAACGCTTTTATCATGATTTTTAGGAACTCTAAACTTTTATTTAGTGAGTCAGCTCTCATCGACTCACTCTGCCAATTTTCAAATTTTCAAATTTCCCCATTTTCAAATTCATTTATCTTCCAGCCAGTTTTTCATGATTGTTGCACCTACAGGGGTCAGCACCGATTCGGGATGAAACTGAACTCCTCGTACATCATACTTTTTATGACGCAGAGCCATGATTTCACCAGACTCATCCAGAGCTGTAACTTCGAGTTCGTCCGGAAATCCGACCGGACTTACTGCCCAGGAGTGGTACCTGCCGGCTTCAAACGAACTTCCAAGTCCTGTAAAAAGCAGATCGTCGCCAGTCACATTTATTTGGGAAGCCACGCCGTGGTGCACCTCTTTGAGATTGATCAGCGTTGCGCCAAATACCTCTCCAATGGCCTGGTGTCCCAGGCAAACGCCAAGAATACTCTTGGTAGAAGCATAGTGTTTTACAATGTCAAGCAGCAACCCTGCTTCAGAAGGAATTCCTGGTCCTGGACTCAGTAATATCTTTTCGTATGCAGCCACCTCTTCGATGGAAATGGCATCATTCCTTCGAACATCCACCTCATAACCCAGTGATTTTATCAGATGCACCAGGTTGTAGGTAAAGGAGTCGTAATTATCTATCAATATTATTTTCTTCATTTTTCTTAGTTTTTCAGGGTTGCGGCAATGTCAATTGCTTTTTTGAGGGCACCAAGCTTATTATTCACCTCTTGCAGCTCGCTTTCGTCGTTACTTTTAGCCACGATTCCAGCTCCTGCCTGATAAAAGAGTGTATTTCCACGACTCACAAAAGTGCGGATGGTGATGGCTTGATTCAAATTGCCGTTGAAGCCGATAAATCCAATGCATCCGCCATAGGCACCCCTATTGTGAGGTTCAATTTCCGAAATCAACTGCATAGCCCTCACTTTAGGTGCTCCACTCAATGTTCCTGCAGGGAAAGTATCCGCAAATGTTTTAATAGGGTTACTTTCTGGCAGGATGGTTCCGCTCACGCGGGAAACCAGATGGATTACATGAGAGTAGTAATGAACCTCCTTGTAAAAATTGATACCTACATCGGAGCAGTTGCGGCTCAGGTCATTGCGGGCGAGATCGACGAGCATCACATGCTCGGCATTCTCCTTTGGATCCTGAAGAAGCGACTCACTAAGTGCTTTGTCTTGCAGGGCATCGCCACTTCTGCGAACTGTTCCTGCGATTGGATCAATGGTGGCTTTCCCATTGGTTATTTTGCAATGCGTTTCAGGTGAAGAGCCAAATATCCGGAATCCGCCAAAATCAAAGTAAAAGAGGTAAGGGGAGGGGTTTACGCTGCGAAGTGCCCTGTAAACCTTGAAATCATCTCCCTGAAAAGGTTGTTCAAACCTTCTGGAGAGCACAACCTGGAAAACATCTCCGCGCAGGCAGTGGGAAATTCCCTTTCGAACCATCTCCTTGTATTTTTCGTCGGTAATCGGAGAACGTTCATTGCCGTTGAGACTGAAATCATAGGAGGCATAATTTCTGTTGGAAATGAGATTTTCAAGTTCCTCCAGGTTCGGTGATTCGCCTTGTTCTGTCAGCTCGATTAGCGTCAATTCATCTTTATAATGGTTAAATACCATGATGTATTTATAAAGAATATACAACAGATCGGGGGCATCATTTTCTACCTGATGACTTTCGATGACCTCTATTTTTTCGAGGTAGCGGACTGCATCAAAAGAGGTGTATCCAAATACCCCGCAGATATCAGCATGCTGACCGGAAACCTGAAACCTTTTCATGAATTTGTTCAGTGCTTCAGCCACTCCGAAGTCTCCATTAAGTGCTTGTTCTGTCACCTCTCCATCAGGAAATTGCTCAGTGCAGATGCCACTGTTAATTCCAACCCTTGCGATGGGGTGAAGGGCAATAAACGA
Source organism: uncultured Bacteroidia bacterium (assembly GCA_903881215.1). GTDB lineage: Bacteria > Bacteroidota > Bacteroidia > Bacteroidales > Prolixibacteraceae > CAINVV01. The sequence continues at coordinate 2,844 of CAIRSO010000555.1, read as the reverse complement.
CAAGCTGTTTTCTCCTGCATGGAAGTCGGAACTTTCCAAAAGCACCGACTCAGGGTAAACATCACGCACTTTCAGGTAGATGCTTACGGGAGTATGTAAATCACCAAGCACTTGTTTGCTTGTGGCCTTGTAGTAGATTTTTTGAGTATTCATAGGTCCTTTAATTTTTTTCAATTTTATAACTGGGTTGAAATGAGGGGGCGAGTGGGCGAGTGGGCGAATGGAACTCCCAAATTCTGCTCCTTGAGTGATTCGGATTGGCGGAAAAATTCGAACGAGGCGTTCGCCCACTCTCCCCCTCGCCCGCTCGCCCCCTCATTCACTTTAATCTCAAGTCTCATCTCTCATGTCTCATAACTCATAACTCCAAACTCATAACTTTGATATAAGTGTCCATATCCTTGTCGCCTCTTCCTGATAAGTTTAGCACCACCACATCTGTGGATTTGAAATCCACCTTTGAAAGCGCACCCAAGGCATGAGCCGACTCAAGAGCCGGTATGATGCCTTCCAGCTTTGTTAGTTCAAATGCTGCCTGCAAGGCCTCATCATCGTCAACGGCAAGAATCGTTGCGCGCTTTGTTGTGGCCAAATGGGCATGCATAGGTCCGATGCCGGGATAGTCCAATCCCGCAGAAATAGAATATGGCTCTTCAATCTGGCCATCTTCGCTTTGCATAACCAGTGATTTCGAACCATGCAGAATACCAACTCTGCCCAATTGTATGGTTGCCGCGCTTTGCCCGGATGTGACTCCTAGTCCGCCAGCCTCTGCAAGAACGATCTTCACCCGCTCATCGTCAAGATAATGATAGATGGTTCCGGCAGAATTGCTTCCACCCCCAACGCATGCAATCAGATAATCAGGATAGTCGCGACCTTCTTTCACCATCAGCTGTTTTTTAATCTCAGCACTGATCACAGACTGCAGTCTTGCCACCATATCCGGATAAGGGTGAGGGCCGACTGTCGAACCAATGATGTAAAAAGTATCTGCAGGATTGCAGCACCAATCACGAATTGCTTCGTTGGTGGCATCTTTCAGAGTCATATTGCCGGAAGTTACCGGCCTGACTTCCGCGCCAAGCATTTTCATTTTCTGAACATTGACATGTTGACGTTGAACATCGGTTTTCCCCATATAAACCACACATTCCATATCCATCAAGGCACATACTGTGGCTGTGGCCACACCATGTTGTCCGGCACCTGTCTCGGCAATGATTCGTGTCTTGCCCATTTTTCGGGCAAGCAGAATCTGTCCAATGGTGTTGTTAATTTTGTGCGCCCCGGTATGGTTTAGATCTTCCCGCTTAAGATAGATTTTGCAGCCATATTTTGCACTTAGCCTATTTGCCAGGTAAAGAGGTGATGGACGCCCAACATAATCCTGAAGCAATTGGTCAAATTCCTTCTTGAATTCCTCACTTTCAATAACACCCAAATAGGTGTTTTGCAGTTCGGTGACACACTTGTGCAATATCTCAGGAATGTAGGCTCCGCCAAATTCACCGTAATATCCATTTTTATCAGCCAGATAAGAGTTCATATATTTCTTGTATTAATATCTGTTTTTTTAAGCGAATAGCTTTATGCTTTTAATTATCTAAGCGAATATTCTGTCTCTCATGTCTTATCTCTCTAAAAGCAAAGAGACCTGTCGCAGGTGCGACAGGTCTCTTGTTTACTATATTATTCAGGTAAATACGGACGCTGCTTCCTTACGACTTTTGAAAGTTATAATCGAGCCACCACCAATATGTATTTACCAAACGTGTTGTCATTTTGTACTTGTTTGACGCAAAACTAGGAATTTTTTTTTACGAACCCCCGGTTTTTTAAATTTTTTCTGCAAAAAAATAAACAATTACGACTTTTGTGCGTTTCCATATTAATATGTCTTTGCCTATTAACCTTAATAAACTCTGCACAACAATCAGTTCGAACGGTCACTTAGGTCCGCCTTTGCAATCTCATTTTCCCATCTTCCCATCTTCCCATCTTCCCATCTTCCCATCTTCTCATCTTCTTACTCTCTACTTCCCCTCGGCTACGCTCGGGGACCAGTTCTCAACTCTCAGTTCTCAACTCTCAACTCTCAACTCCTCCCTTAACTCCCTTTCATGAAAAACTATTATTACTTGATTCTGTTGCCTCTATTGGCAAGCTGTATTTCTGTTTCCAAACAACAACGGGAAATTGTTCAGCAATTTGCTGTCAAAACCGAAGATTTTTCTGTAGTTCCCGAAAAAATCTGGATTGAACTTGCGGATATCCGCGAAATCAGGGGTGTTTATTATGCCAATTCGTTCTCGGATCCCACAACACATTTAAATGAATTGGATGCGATTGTAAAAGAGCGCATCGCCAACGACAAGATTCCTGCCAAGGTAAGGTCCGTTTTTAATGTTCTTGATAAATATGCAGAAGGTCTGGCTCAGCTCTCATCAGATGCCCCATTTAAAGCCAGACGTACACTGTTTAGCGCGATTGGTGTGGATTTGGAAAAATCGATTGGATATTATAACAAAATGAATGGAGAGGATCATCTTCCGTTAGGTTCTGGCACATTGCTCGTCCATTCGTTGGAAGCTGGTACTCGTATCTATCTCGGCAACCGCCAACAAAAAGCACTAAAAAAATATGTAAATCTGGCAGATACTCTTGTTTCTGACCTATGCAATGAAATGGTTAATTTTTTATCATCAGAGATTCTCATTGGCCTGATTTCAAATGAGGCATCCGGGATACATGAAAGTTTTGGATATTACTTTACGAAACGCACGCCACCAATTATTGAAAGTGAAATGACTTTCATTGCCCTGATGAAAAGAGTTGAAGCAC
>CAIRSO010000554.1 GCA_903881215.1 uncultured Bacteroidia bacterium | reverse complement strand
CTGCTTCAACTGAATTTGCGAAATCTTTCCATGCATGAAGGAGCTGAGCCATGTCAAAGGTCTGTCCTTGCAGATTTTGAGAGGTGTTCGCAATACTTAACTCAGGTTCAGCGACTCCAGCTAAATTTTTACCGCTAAGCATTCCGGAAATCGAAGGAGTGGAAAGATTTTCTGTATGCATATACCTGCTTCTTCGCTCCTTATCGGTTAAGCGGCTGACAGGGGTTGTTTTTACTGCAGGTGCAGGTGCAGCTACAACAGATTGGATTGGAATGTTCTCTTCTTTGACCGTCTTAACAACAGGGATCAGGTTTTCAAAAACGGGCAACAGATTAAGACAGGCTATGGTTTCGTCAACTGTTTTTTTTTTAATTGCTCAATGAGCTGGGCACATCTGATGAGTGTCAATTCTACCAGAAACCGTTGATTGGATGAATTTTTATATTGGATATCACATTCAGATGCAAGTATTAAACCGGCAGTTAAAAAATCTTCTGAGCATTGTGAGGCCTGCTTTCTGTAACGTTCTTTGATCTCACCCCCAACCTCAAGTAAAGGAAGTGTCACGATGTCCCGGCTGATGAGCAAATCACGAAAATGTTGCGATAAACCGATAATAAAATGGTGAGCGTTGAATCCTTTAGACAATATTTCGTTGAATATCATTAAATTACCAGAAACATCTCCTTTTATGAATCCATCTGTTAATCTAAAATAAAAATCATAATCGAGAACATTGAGGTTGGCAATCGTATCCTGGTAAGTAACTTTTTCTCCACAAAAACTAACTACCTGATCAAAAATAGAAAGCGCATCACGCATGGCACCATCAGCCTTTTGTGCAATTACATTCAATGCCTCAGCCTCAATAGCTACTTTCTCTTTTCCGGCAACTTCAAGTAGGTGCTTCTCTATATCAGAAATGCTGATGCGGTTAAAATCGTAAATCTGGCATCTTGACAAGATCGTCGGAATAATTTTCTGTTTCTCGGTTGTTGCAAGGATAAAAATCGCATGAGCCGGAGGTTCTTCAAGTGTTTTCAAAAATGCATTGAAGGCCTGGGATGAAAGCATGTGAACCTCATCGATGATATAGACACTGTACTTACCAATTTGAGGTGGAATTCTAACTTTATCAACAAGTGAACGAATGTCTTCAACCGAATTATTCGACGCTGCATCCAATTCGTGTATGTTGTAAGAACGGTTCTCTCCAAATGAAATACAGGATTCGCATTGGTTGCAGGGTTCTGTCTCGGTGGTCAAATTCAGACAGTTAATTGTTTTTGCAAATATCCGGGCTGAAGTGGTCTTGCCAACACCTCTCGGACCACAAAACAAATAAGCATGAGCCAGGTGATTGCTACGAATCGCATTCTTCAGCGTAGAGGTAATCGAAGGTTGCCCCACCACTGTTGTGAAGGTATCCGGGCGATATTTACGGGCTGATACGATGTAATGTTCCATGCAATTTATTCACTAAGCGACCCCCAAAAATAAGAGAAAAATGGTTGCCCCCAACCGGTGGAGGGAAGAAGTTATCAACTAATTGGGACTTGAAGAGGGAGACGGGGGGACTGGGG
>CAIRSO010000553.1 GCA_903881215.1 uncultured Bacteroidia bacterium | reverse complement strand
ATTGACAGGTTCTCCGATAAACCAGTTGGAGGCGATGTCATCGATGGGATTACCGGCAGCATCGAACAAACCAATGTCAACAATCTGCGTTTTATAATGGGAGAAAGTTAAATCTGTAGTCCAGCTAAACTTCTTGCTCTGAATATTTCTGGAGGAAACCTGAAGCTCCAAACCGTTGTTTTTTGTCTTCCCAATGTTCCCAATCAGTGAATTTGTTCCGTTGATGGAAGGGATTGTACGACTTAAAAGCAGATCAGAAGTATTTGACCAATACATGTCAAATGTTCCGCGAACCCTGTCGTTCAGGAAGCCAAAATCAAGTCCGGTGTTAAGCGAACGGGTGGTTTCCCAACCCAAATTTGGAGAGGCAAGCCGTGAAGGATAATACCCATACAGAGGTGCTTTGGCATCCGATAAATAATTGGCAGATGATAAGTTTGGCAGTGTTACGTAAGCAGAAACAGCTTCATTCCCGTTCTTTCCCCAGGAAAATCGGTACTTCAAATTCGTTAGAACTGCACTTACTTTTGATCCTTTGAAGAAGCTTTCATTTGATACATTCCAGCCAAATGCAACGGATGGGAAGAGGCCAAATTTTGAATTTTCGCCAAAGGCGGAATATCCGTCACGACGTGTAGTCATGGTAAGCAGATACCTGCCGTCATAACCATAATTTACCCTTAGCATCTGGGATATGTGGTTGGCTTTTGTATAGTTTGCCGAACCGGATAAAACACCCGCCTTGGAAACCTGGTAGTAATACATTACATCATTCCCGAAATTCAACCCATTGACGTTGTTTGATTCACTTGTTGTGCTTTGAGCGGAATATAATCCGGTTACGAACAATGAATGTTTGCCGAATTTCTGGATATAACTCAGGATATTCTCCACGATCCAGTCGGTCGAATTGTCGGTACCGTTGGCCAAAATACCGTTCGCATTGAGTCCTTCGTAAGTATCACGACCCTGATAGTTGTCAACCTTTTGAAATTCGCTGGTGTAACCGGTATTCAGTTTGTAGGAAAGTCCCTTGATAAATGGGATAGTTACATCAAAAACATTGTTGGTGATCAGCTTTTGAGAGATATTACTGTTTTTCTCGTTGATAGAGCTCAGCGGATTTCTGGCATAGGAAACGCTGGAATCTTCCCATGACGAAAGTTTCAGGTTGCCATTGGCATCGTAGGCTTCGGACAAAGGATTCATGAGAAAAGCCTTGTTAAATTCAGGCCCTTTACCACTTCTGTCGTAACGGCCAAACTGGGTATTGGTGCTGAACCTCAACCAGGGAGTCAGTTCTTGTTCAAAGTTGATACGAAATCCAACTCTGTTGAACTTGTCGTTCAGGGAAATACCTTTTGAATCGGTGTAATTAAGTGAAACATAGTAAGAAGTTTTTCCAACCGATCCACGGAAAGACGCATTGTGTTGTTGTTTGAAGCCGTTTCTGAGTGATAGTTTGAGCCAGTCGGTCGACAAGCCTGCCTTGTGCATCCGGTCTTCCGTAGCAGTGATGGCACCCATCCATGGTTCCGGATTCGTCGGGGTAATGGCGGTTGTATTAGCGGCTTTCAAAGCCTCCACTTTGTATTTGTAGAAAGTATCTCCATCCATCAGGCTTGGGATATTAATGGCTTGGTCCATCGACATAAATCCATCATAGGAAACAGTCATTTGTTCCTTTTTGCCCTTTTTGGTAGAAACCAAAATAACGCCGTTTGAGCCGCGGGCTCCATAGATAGCAGCAGATGAGGCATCCTTCAAAATTTCGATCGCCTGGATATCGTTTGGATTTAATTCCGACCAGCTTCCGGTAAAAGGAATGCCATCCAGAATGATCAAAGGCTTATTGGACGCTGTGATCGAATTGGTACCGCGAATGGTTGTTGCGGTGGATGAACCTTCCGCGTCAGAACCTGTGATGGCAATATTTAATCCGGCAACGGTACCCTGCAAGTTTTGTATAATATTAGGTTGTGGACGCTCCTGAAGTGATTTGGTGTTGAAAGAAGCCACTGAACCTGTCAAATCTGACTTCTTCTGGACGCCATAACCGACGGCCACAACCTCTTCGATTCCAATCGTCTCTTCTGCCATAACAATGTTCAGAGTTGATTTTCCAGTGATATCAACCTCTTTGGCTTTCATGCCAATAAAAGAAAAAACCAGTATTTTGGCATCCATTGGCAGCGACAGGGAGAATTTCCCATCGACGTCAGTGACAATTCCGATGGTTGTTCCCTTCACAACGACACTGACTCCGGGCAAAGAGTAGCCATTGCTGTCCTTTACAGTCCCGGATATTTGCTTTTTCTGATCTGCCGGGATTTCAAGATTGGCAGCGACAGCTATTTCCTGAATGTCGTTGGTCAAAATGACAATCTGACGGTCGTAGATCTTGTAAGTATTCGGCATTTCCCTAAAAGTTTGATCCAGGATCGACTCTACTGTCTGGTTCTCAACGCTGACATCCACCTTCCGGTTCACGTCCAGCTGTTTTTCGTTGTAGAGCAGTATGAACTTGCTGTTCGCCTCGATCTCTCTGAATACTTCCCTGACTGTTACGCCGTTAAGACTCAGCGTGAACTTAGTCTGTTGGGAATAACTGCTTGCGGAAGCAGTAAGCATGGAGACAAAAATAAAAAATGCCATTAGTTTCATTCGCAACAGGATTTTGGACATACCTCCTGGAGGGAAGCACTTCCTTTTACACTTTTTTTTCATAATTTTGAAAGGTTTACATTTAACACATTTGTAATCGATCACTAAGTCGGTAGGTTGGCAGACCCGCCGACTTTTTTATTTGCTCATCTTCTCTTTTTTTTCAATATATATTTTGGTTCCCTCTATCCGGTATTTCAGGGCAGCCACATCGGCCAATGCCTGCATCGTCTTTTCAATGGAATCTTTCAAGTCAAGTTTGCCAGATATCAGGTCTGAAGCAGGGAACTTGCTGTCATACACAAATTGCACGTTGTAATATTGTTGCAGCTTGTTCAGCACCTCCTGCACACTTTGCTGAGAAAATTTAAACATGCCTTCAATCCATGCGATGGAAAGGTCAGCATTGGGTTCCTCTTTAACTAAAATTGCCCGGTCATCGCGGTTGTAGCTGGCTTTTTGGTTGGCGGATAAGATGGTTTCCTTTTTGAGATATCCCATGGCTGACCGCTCGCTGAGAGATACTTTCCCTTCAATCAATATGGTCTCAGTTAGTTTATCATCCTGGTAAGCTGAGAGATTAAATTTAGTTCCCAGTACCCTGATGGCTATGTCTCCGGTATTTACTATGAATGGCAGATTTTCATTGCGAAATACCTCAAAATACGCTTCCCCATCAAGAAATACTTCCCTTGTTTTGCCTTGAAATTTAGTTGGGAAAGCCATACGGCTACCGGCATTCAGCCAAACTTTGGTACCGTCTTCAAGGATAAGATTTGATTTTTTACCGTATGGAATGATAACCTCATTCATTTTGGCTGCATCAGCTGAATTGCTTTGGCTAAGATCTATCTCCCTTTCATTGTCGATCAACACATGCTGATTGCCATTCATGGCCACTTTCGAGTTTTCCTTGTCGAGATCAACGACGGTTCCATTGGCCAGGGACAATCTTGATTTATTCGTTGATCCAACAGAAACCGCTGATGCAAATTCGTAAGGTTTCGACTCCTTTTGTAAATAAATATAGGTAATTGTTCCAAGGGAAAGTGCCAGAATAAATAGGGCGGCATAGCGCTGAAAACTTCTGAAAAGGCTATAATTTGAGCGCTTTTTGATCAAGTCATCATACCGATCAATATTTTTCCAGATTTCTACGATCTCCTGTTCGTCCAGATCATTGTAGCGATCTTTGAGAAGTTCTATGATGCCCCGGGCTTTTTTCGCGGTATTCCTGAATCCCTGGTTGGTGGCAAGAAAGGATTCCCATTCATTTTGGTTTTCATTTCTGAGAACCCAGGCAACAAATGCCTGATCTTCCAATAATTCTTCGAGGGAAAAATCTAAATATTCGTTTTTCACGTTGTTCTGCTTCTGGTCTTACAATATAGGAAAGCATGAAACGTGATTTTTGTGGACTCAATTTTTAAAAAATATATTTCTTTTTTTAGGGCTACTTGAAATGGAGCATAAAAAGCTGAAGATTTGTGCCGGTCAAACTTGCTCTTAAAGATTTCAGCGCTCGAAAAACCATTTTTCTGGCCGAATCATACTTCATCGACATCAATTCACAAATCTGTTCATATTCAAAATCGCAGGTATACCGGTAATAAAGTATTTCTCTTTGCTTGTGACTTAACTCGGCCAATGCTTTTTGGACATTCTTTTCCTTTTTGGAAATATCCTCCTTTTTGATAAGTTCATCCT
>CAIRSO010000552.1 GCA_903881215.1 uncultured Bacteroidia bacterium | reverse complement strand
GGAGTAATTTATCGACAGTTCACAAAGTGTTAGCCAATATTCAGTTTCATCGACTTCTTTAGTGGCGATTTTAATTTTATGAATAAAATCTGTTTTATTTTCAGCATTTTGGGCTTCTCTAACATTTGCCCCAATTGATGTAACTGATTAAGCAATTGTCTTGCAATCACATATCTCTTTTGACTTTCAAGTAGTTCGGTATAGCATATGATGTCAAGAGCAAACTCCAACGACAATTTCACAATCAAATTTTCCCTGTCATTTCTCATTTCTTTACATTTTCAAATCTTCAAATCAATTAATTTTCAAATCAATCTAAGAATATAATAGATCCCTACAGCTATAAAAAGCACTGCAATAACCCGTCTGAACCAGATTTCGAAGGTTCTGATCTTGTTGTAAACATTGCCAATCCCGGATATTGCGTAGGCCAAAAGCCATGCGAACAGAACTACAGGAATACCTGTGGCAATGGCAAACACCAATGGGAGATAAAGTCCTGAAGCACTTGCGACTGTCATTGGAATCAACATGCCAAAATATAGAACTCCGCTGTAAGGGCAGAATGCCAGGGCGAAAATCATTCCCAGCAAGACTGAATCCCAATAGCCCCATTTGGTTTTGGCCTCCAGTTTGGAGGTCAATCGGCTTAGTCCGGGGAATTTTATTTTGAGGACATCCAGCATAAACAGTCCGATGATGATTAGGAAGGGGCCCAAAATCTTCTCACCATAAAGCTGAAAAAACCCTGAAAACTTAAATTGATCGGCACCGAAGTAAATGACCAGGGCAATAAGGGTATAGGAGATTCCACGTCCCAGGGTATAAAGGACACCGTTTACAAAGACGCGGTTCCGGTTCTTGATATCCTTGCTAATAAAACCAACAGCCGTGATATTTGTGACCAACGGGCATGGACTGATGGCCGCCATTAAACCCAATAGAAATGCTGAAAGCCAAGGTAATGTACTGCTTTCGAGTAGATTGGTGAGAAATTCCATGGACTGGTCCTTAAAGTTGGTCTACTTTTTCCTTGATGATCTGTTTAAATTTGGCGGGATTTGTTCGGGCGTACATGAATCCCTCGTTGGTCAGATTAATCTTTTTATTTCCTTTTACAATTAATAACGTTTGTCCGGAAATCTCTAGCTTTTCGGCAATTGGTTTTGTGGCATCTTCCTCAAGGTTCAATGCTTTAAAAGTCACCTTTTTACCATAAAGGCTCTCCAGATTCCCTTTAGCTTCAGATTCTACAGCCTTGCATGTGACGCAACGGGAAGCATTGTGAAAATAGTAGGCTTCGATGGAACCGGAATCAGATTTATTGGTTGCTTTCCCGGTAGTTTGGGCACTTACATATAATCCGCTCAGCATGAGCATAAGGGCAAAAATTAATCGAATTGTGTTTTTCATGGTGGATAAATTATCGGGTTAATATATTTTTAATTTCTTCTGCAGATGGCATGCGTCCCTTTATTACGACTTTTTCATTTACAACCAAAGCCGGAGTAGCCATTACACTGTATTTCATGATTTGCATGATGTCCTCCTCTTTGACAATGGTGGCTTCAATGCCATTTTGCTCCACAACTTCCCGGGTTAATTTTTCAAGTGACTTACACTTTGAACAACCTGTGCCTAAAATTTTAATTTCCATGATTTTGATTTTTTATTTATTTGACATCCTCACAACTGCTTTGTTTTATATGAAAATTCAAAATATTGCCAAGCAAGATCTGAGCCTCATTCCAGTTCTCTTTGTTCAAACAATATTTGATACGGGGTGCTTCGATTTCTCCCTGAATCAAACCGGCATCTTGCAATTCTTTCAGATGTTGGGAAAGTGTTGACTTGACGATCGGAAGGATTTCGGATAAATCCCCACTGTAGCAGCAGGATTGTTTGGACAACAGTTCTAGCACATACATCCGGATCGGATGGCCCATGGCTTTGGCATAGCGCGCCGCCTTTTTCTGCTCTTTTGAAATGATTTCTTTTTGTATCATTCGTAGTTCGTGAAATTACGAACAAAGGTAGTATTTCTTTTTTACAGAACAAACGTTTGAAAGATTAGTGAGCCTAGTCAAATGACAAAAAACACTATTTTTGAGAAATTATCATCTTATGAGAACATCATGTGCTCAATTTAAAGACATAGTTGATACCATTTATGAATTGCCTTTAGATGAAAGATTAGAATTGAAAAATCTTCTTGAGCTTAATATTGCTGAGGCGCGGAGGGAGGGAATTGCCTTGAATTACAAGAAATCCCAAAAAGAGCTTGAATCAGGGATCCTTGAGTTTTCATCAAACCTAAATGACCTCAAGAAAAAGGATACTACTATTTATTTGACCATGAAAAAGATTGTTCTCTTTCTATCCTTGATTCTTACTGGCTATAATTGTTACAGCCAGCCATCCAAAATTTATATCAAGGACAAATCGCAATACGATCCTATATTTATCAAAGGACTCAAACTTGAGCCAGGAGATGAATCCATCAAAGTCATCGATGATTCCTTGTTTTGCACCTACCGGCCAAAAAACAAACCGGATTCGCTGGTTACCCATAGATATTCCATTCCTACGAATTTAACGTTAAACAAAGAGATCATCTTTTCAACAATCTGTGATAATGTCGCACATACATTGGTGCTCAAACGGACGAATTATACCAACATCGGATACCGGCTCATGCAAGAAGAGAAAACGATTATATCTGGTGTGGCAATCCTTCAGAGTACCTTCTATTTTGGCGCAGAGGGCCAGGACGATGGAAACGGGAAACCAATCTATTTGAGGCAATACATTGACCCAAAAAAGTGCGGAGCGATTATTCAGGTAGAGATTGAGCAAGCCAAAATAGCAAACATCACCTGGTGCACCGATGAGAATAGCGACAAATGGATAAGTCTTCCGAATTTTAGCAGGCGATAGCTACGTTGGAATTCATTCATTAAAATTGCTTAAAAAAAGCACCCTCCAAATCAAATGCATCTTGTAATATGCTGGTCTGTCATGTCGCGCAAAGACGCAAAGAGCGCAAAGAAAAACGCAACTATTTTTTATTTACCTATATTGAACTCCTTATATACCAAGTAGAAAGTCCAAAAGCTAACAGCTAATAGCTAACTGCTAATAGCTAACAGCTAACAGCTTTTCCAGCTCACTTTATCAACATACGAATAGCCGGGTACAATTGCTGAGACATTCTCAGAAAACCCAGATCGGTCAGGTGGACTTCATCCACATATGTTCAATCTCTTCAAGCGATCTCCCGGTAGTTTCGGGCAGCAATTTCCATACGATCAGCATATATGGAATGCACATCACGGCAAATAGCCAGAAAGTTCCTGCAGGTGTCAGATTGGTCAACATCCAGGGAGTTAACTGACCAATCAGGTAGGTTCCGATCCAGAGGGAAAGTCCCGAAAGAGACATGGCAGCCCCCCTCACTTTCACCGGATACATCTCGGAAAGTAGGACAAAAATGACAGCACAAATGGAAATAGCGCAGCAAAAGATGTAAAGCAAAAAGAAAATCAACAGAACAACGGATGACAGTCCCAGCCCGGCACCGAAAGTAAAATAGAGCCCAATGCAAATCAAGGTAACGATCATTCCGGATACGCCCCAGTAAACCAGTTGTTTTCGTCCAACCCTGTCGATGATAATCAAAGCAATCACCGTTGTCAGCATGTTGACCAAACCAACCATTACCTGGTAGAAAAGTGAATCGCCGCTCGACAAGCCACTTTCCTTGAAAATGGTAGGGCCATAATAAAGCACCGCATTTACCCCCATAAACTGCCCGAGGATGGCCAAAGCCACACCAATGAAAAGGGCCATCCTGAATCCCGGTTTGAAAAGCAGTCGCCAATCAGACTTGACTTCTCCCGAAATCAACTCCTTTACATTGTTTATCTGACCCTGCACTTCGCCGGCTCCATATATTTTTTCCAAAATGACAGAAGCCTTCTTCTCCTTCCCGACGACGATCAACCATCGCGGACTTTCGGGAATAACAAATAGCACCACAAAAAACAACAACGCAGGCAAGGCTCCCATTCCCAGCATGCCACGCCACACTTCGATGGCAAAAATCTTGTTGTACAAACCTTGTGTCTCACCGCTGTTAACCAATGAATTAGAGTAGTTTTGTAATCCGTAATTGGCTAGGTAAGCTCCCAGGAAGCCGATTGTTATGGCGAGCTGATAAAGGGAGACCAATTGTCCGCGGTAGCGAGGGACTGAAATTTCAGCAATGTACAACGGTGAAATAACAGATGCCACGCCAATCCCGACTCCTCCGATAATGCGTGCAATGACCAGAAAGGTTTCTCCCGAAGCTATCATGCATCCGATACCTGATATGGAAAAGAGGATCGCAGATAACAAGAGAACCACTTTTCGGCCGAATCTGTCACTCAAAGGCCCGGCAATCACCACGCCGCCAATGGAACCAACCAGAGCGCAGCCAACATACCACCCTTTGCCAAAATCATCAAGGCTAAATTGCGATGCTACCTGATCGACGGTGCCCGAAATAACAGCTGTGTCGTAACCAAAAAGGAATCCGCCCAAAGCGGCCACCAATGACAGCCAAATGATGTAACCAATATTTCCGGTTTCTTTGCTCATAATCATTTAATGTTAAAATACTCTTTGTATCGGTTGTACAGATGACCCGCCTGCAGATAGGAAGATTGCGGGCTCATAAAGTGGGGAAACTCAAAAGTAATGCCTTTGTCGTATCCGGCACGTTGGGCTGCCTCCAATTTCATACGGAGCTTGTCAAACTTGATGGGCAAAAACTTGATGGGCATGTCGCGGTCAAAGGTTTCGGCATTGGTCCAGCATTTCATGCCGTACTTGTCGGCCATCCGTTTATTCACTTCAAAAAAGGCGTCCAGCTCATCGTAATCGATGTGTCCATCCTGAAAAGCACAGGCATCCACCACCTCATGAATTCCGTCAAAAATTTCGCCCCATTCCCGCTCATGTTCCTGCACAGATACTGCATTCTCTTTCGAAAGGGCACTCCCTGCTGCCGCAACCGCTTTTTTACCATCGATCCAGGGAGAGATGAATGTTGGCAATCCGCCCGAAACATCTTTGCATTGCTTGCCCATGGCCCGGAAAGCACCAATGGCTCCTTTGGTTTTGCGGCTGATCTCTCCGCTGATGTACCATCCCTGGAAACTCTTGAATTTGGAGCCGTAGTTTTTCCAGATTTCATCGATCACATATTTGTTGTCCTCCACCTCCCAGCTCAGGTCGCCCGTGTCCCAGTATTTTCCGGAGTCGTACAATCCGAAGTAAAACTTCATGCCATATTTGTCGGCCAGGCGAAGGAAGAGATCGACCAGATCGACGGAAGGTTTGTAGCAGGCATGCTTTTTCATCAGGTATTCGGAAGGGTAGGTGATAAACTTCCGGTAGCCTGAACGAATCATGATCACCGTATCGATCCCGATTGCTTTCATGTGGGCAAAGTCACGGTCCCATTCTTTCTCTCCCCAATTCTGATGGGGAATGTCGTGTGAAATTTCGTCCAGAAAAGTGCCCGTGATTTTTAACCCCTGTGCTTTGGGGACAATCAGTCCGGGTTCAGGAATAATTTCATTTTCAGGGATATACAAGTTCGGGTTATCGGCTACGCCGCTGAAAGGAACTGTCAAGGCTGCTATGCCTGTCAGGGATGCTTTTTTGAAGAAATCGCGCCGGGAGTCTTGTTTGGTCATATTTGCTATTGTGTTTTTGTTTTGACAGATGATAAGGTGAAGACATTTATGATGAATTATTGCTTCGGCCAATGGGTATCAATGCCCTGTTTGCGGATAAGCTGCTGGAATTCTTCGAGATATGCTTGTTTTTCACGCACTGATCGAGGGGTAATTTTTTTGTTGAAGGAATAGGCTACCAGCAAACCGGCCGATTCGCCAATGTTCCACTCTACCGGATGCAAACGATAGCAGCCATTGGTGATGTGCGTTGTTCCTATGTTCTTGTTGGCCGGAATTAGATTTTCCATTCGCTGCGGAAGCAAAGCTCCCAAAGGTATCTGAAACGGTAGTGAAGCAAAATCAATGTAATTGTTGCCACCGGTGGAGGGGTGCAAATCGATGTGGTAATATCCAATCCCCACACTGTCGAAGAAACTGGCAGCCAAATTCTCTGGTTTTCCTGTTATCAGCGCCCTGTTTTCCTTGCCTACATGTTCCTCCAAGACAGTGAAAACAGCTTTTATCCGTCTGGATTCGCGGATATAGGGATATTTTGCCATCCCATCCTCCGTACCCATGATGTCGGGACGAAGCCGCAATCCGGGCCAGCCATAACCCTTATCCGTTTGGGGTACTTCCGTTTGCAGCCAGTACAAGAGGGATAAATTCAGTTGCCTGGCACTTTCAACATGCGTCTTGAATTCTGCCGGGGTGGCTCCGATCAGATTTCCAGGCATGAAATCATTTTGCGGCCAGTTAACGATGGTAATATCACCCGGATAAGTATTCGGTTTGAGGTTGTTTTTGTTGATGATTCTCCGGTAGAACCAAAGATTTAACTTCGAAGTGTCATTGTTGTTTTCGGGATTGAAGCCAAGCTCTTTGGGTTGCAGGGTCGACGGATTGGAATAGTGCAGATCCAGGAGTTTTCCCGGCCATGGAGGATTCAGTTTTGGTACATAATTGCTCCAAAAGTCATAATCGAGGGGTTTTTCTATCACATGGTTTTCGCCCGGAACATAATCCATGGCAAAACACAAGGTAAAAGCCTGGTTGTTTTGCGGATTTGCCTGCTCTGGGGCATGAAGCTCACCGGTCTCCTTTTGTGATTCTGTTCCGGTGATAAACTCCGTTCCGGTTAACGGAAGCAGGTCCCCTAATTCCGTTGCATCAATGAAATAAGGTGCTGAGAGGAGTATATTATTACCATGAATCTGATGAGCGGCTTTCAGGGTACGAACCCTATTCCTGTCTACGTCCGCACCTTCAATTTTATAATCAGTGAACAAAAGCAATTTTCCGGAACTGATATAAGGAGCTAGCAAATCGCTGAGGACGGACACGGCAACACGAGGTTCGTGGCATAGTTTGGAAACGATACCGTCTCCGGGATTTAAAAACGCATTCGCTTTGGCGGCATCGGTGAGCGGATAATTCCTAACATAGTACTGGCGAATTGAGTTACGAAAATCACGGTAGGATTGTGTTGCGCCATGTGTTTCTATCCATGGATGTTCATCAGGAGGAACGCCCTGTTGGGATAGCTGCCCGCCAATCCAATCGGTTTCCTCCGTCAGAATGACCTTCAGGTTGTTCCGTAGTGCTGCCAGTGCGGCTGCACATCCACCCAGTCCGCCACCGCAAATGACCACATCTGCTGAAAATGACCCTTCGCTATTTTGTGAATTGCCATTTCCTTTTGACTGAAGAGGATTCTCCGAGCTTCCTGAAAACGAAGTGGTCACCAATGCTCCGCTGGCTGCAGTAAAAAGTCCGATGAATTGTTTTCTGTTCATAAGTCAATTAGTGATTCTTGTCCATTTCAAAAATAATCTCACCCCCATTGATAATCTCACTGTGTTCAAAAAAGGGTGATTGGCGAGTTATCCCGTTAACTGTCAGTGATTTTACGTATTTATTATCCCCTGAATTGTTCAATGCAGTGATGGTTAGCTTCTTTCCATTTTCGAGGTGAATCGTCACCTGATCAAAAAGAGGCCTCCCAATCGTATAGACTGGATTGCCTGGACAGACCTGGTAAAACCCGATGGAACTAAGAAGATACCAGGCAGACATTTGTCCGCAATCTTCATTTCCGGAGAGGCCATCCGGGCTGTTCTTGTACATTGTTTGCAGAATTTGGTCCACTTTTTCCTGTGTTTTCCAAGGTTGTCCGATGTAATTGTAAAGATAGGCAATGTGGTGACTTGGTTCGTTGCCATGAGCATATTGTCCGATCAGACCGGAAATATCGGCAGATGCATTTTCTCCCTGGACTTTTGAGGTCACTGAAAATAATGAATCGAGTTTTGTTACGAAGGCTTCTTTGCCTCCCATAAGATTTACCAATCCGTTGACATCCTGGGGAACAAACCAAAGCCACTGCCATGCATTACCTTCAATATAAGGACTGTTGGCGTGATCTGAATAGTAGGGGTTGAATGGTTCCTGCCATTTTCCATCGGACGTTTTGCCCCGCATAAATCCTGTGACCGGATCGAAATAGGTTTTGTAACGTTCTGCCCGTGCATCAAATTTTTGCTGCACCTGGAGATTTTTCAGGTTACCGGCATATTTGGCGATGCACCACTCGTTGTAGGCTGTCTCAAGTGCCTTTGATGTCGCAAACACTTCTTTGTCGCAAGGAACAAATCCCAGGGAATCGTTGTAAAGTTTGGATTTGGGTATCAGCCATTCCCAGATGGCCGGGTGGTGGACGATAATTCCCGTTGTATCGTATACGGTGGTGCGCAGCATGGCCTTCAAAGCCAGTTGGGCATCAAAATCTTTTATTCCTTTGAACCAGGCATCAGTGATAATGGAAATGGAATGGTCACCAATCATGGTTCCGGTATAATTGGCTGCCAGGTCCCACTTCGGGAGAAATCCACCTTGTTCGTATTTTTTAAGCAGGCAACGGATCATTTCCGCATCCCTTTTTGGTTCCAGGATCGTCAGATAGGGATGGTAGGCGCGGAAAGTATCCCAAAGGGAGAATACCGTATAATTGGTGAAGTCACTTGCCGTGTGAATCTTAAGATCCTGTCCACGGTAGCGTTTGTCAGCATCCATGTAAATATTTGGTTGCAGGGCTGCATGGTACATAGCCGTGTAGAAGATCGTTTTTTGGTCGTCTGTTCCACCTTCGACTTCAATTTTTGCCAGGTGCTTGTTCCAGGATTTTTGGGCTGACAACCGGGTTTTGTCAAAATCAAAGTCTGCGATTTCAGTTTCCAGATTTTTTCTGGCTCCTTCATAGTCTACTGCGGAGATGCCTACTTTGGCCAATACCTCGTTGGTATTGCTTTGTCCAAAATCGAGCAGGACTTTGAGATGGTTTCCGGAAAGCTGGGAAACATTTTGAACCTGATTGTTCGCAAAAAGTTTGGCCTTGAAGGGCTTTGAGAATTTTGCATGGAAATAGACATATTGCCGCTTGGCCCAGCCTTCTGTCAGTCTCATGCCGCAAAGCTCATGATCGTTGATAATTTTAAGCTCAGACTGCAAAATTTTCTGCTCATAAATGGCATGCTTCAGATCAACAATGATTTTGGCACTTTTCCCAGGCTGGAAGTTGTATCGGTGAAAGCCGGTTCTGGTGGTTCCTGTGAGCTCAGCGATAATTGTATCAGGATCGCACAGTACAACTTTGTAATACCCCGGATTGGCCTTTTCTGAGTTTTTGTTGAAAAACGATGGGTAATAGTCGTTGAGTTTTGCAGTATCGTTGAAGGCAATATTCCCTGAATATGGAGTAAAAAGGATGTCTCCGTAATCGCCAATTCCTGTGCCGCTTAAGTGCGTATGGCTAAACCCTAAAATGGAGTTGTCACTTTGATAGTAACCGCCGCATGCGTCCCAGCCAAGGGTTCTGGTATCCGGACTTAGTTGCACCATGCCATAAGGCAGGGATACTCCGGGAAATGTATGCCCATGTCCGCCGGTCCCAATAAAAGGGTTTACCCATTTTGTAAAATCTGGTTTATCGCTTGAACAGCTGAGCAGAAATCCAAAAACGATGATGGTTAAAATGTGTAAATACCTCATATTTAATGATTATTCTGGTTTTGGGAAAATTGCTTTGGCGGGGTAGAAGGCGCGGAATACTTTCTGGTTGTTATCCAATCCATCAAAATAGAAGAACACTTCCCCTTCTATTCCATTCAGTCGGTTGTATTTTATGCAATCAGCCAAATAGTTATCAGTCGTTTGATAGGTGCCACTTTTGATCAGTATGCCCGGAAAATACCTCTTTTTGTATCCTGAACCACGGTTGATTACATCGCTCAGTTCTTTGTCTACCAGGTCGGTATAGGATTTTAAACCTTGACTTTCATTCCGGTAAAGTTGAGGGGAAATGATATCTACGAAGCCTTTTTCCAGCCATTTGTCCCATTGCTGAAGGTAATTTTGGTAGCTCCATCCGGAGGTACTGGGAGAGAAGGTTACCGCACAAGCGGGTTTAATAGCTTTTACTGCTGTGTACAGGTTTTTACCAAAGTCGGTCAGTTTGTTTGCACGCCATTGCATCCAATCGGTGTCGGTATCTGAAGAAGGAGCAGCTTTCCCGGTTTCTTTCTGGTAAAGCTGAATGGTTTTGGTGTCGTATCCGGAATTGATGGGCATGGAGGGTAGTCTGTCATCGCCCTGGATGCCATCCACCTCGTAATTCTTTACTACCTCGGCAATCAGGTCGGTCATGTATTTTTGAACCTCAGGCAGGTAACCATTGAGCCAGTAAAAGCTATTTTTGGCTGAATTGGCTCCGCTCATATCCAGTGCTGCCCAATCAGGATGAGCCACAAGCAGTGGAGAAGGCATTCCTGCATAATGGGAGGCAAAGCCATATTCGAACCAGGCTATCACTTTCACCCCTTTTGCATGCGCTTTGTCAATGAAAATTTTGAGTGGATCCCAGCCGGGATAAATCTGAACATCAGCTTCTGAAGAGGCACCCAAAGCTTGTTTCAGGATGGTGCTTTTGTGCAGTGTCTGCGTTTTGTTGTATACCACCACAAAAGCACAATTGAAGCCCAATTCATCAATTTTATTTACTG
>CAIRSO010000551.1 GCA_903881215.1 uncultured Bacteroidia bacterium | reverse complement strand
GCACAAAGTTTAAAGGGGCGATCATTCTATCTGCAACTACTCATTGATTCGATCATTCAAAAAATCATTACTCATCCCGATATTCAAGCTACAATTGGTCATATTGTTTATTCTTCAGGCGGTGTCTTCTATATGCTTCTCCCTAACAATGTAGAGGTGTTGTCTGCTCTTGCTACAATAAAGGTTGAAATTGAAAAAGAGTTATGGGCTGAACACAAAGGAAAAATATTTATCAACTTAGCAAGTGTTCCCTTTTCCTTTTTAACCAAAGAACGGTGCATTGATTACCAAGGAATTACTGATAAATCAGCTGGGTTAGGTACTTTGTGGAAGAAACTTGCCGAGGAATTAATGAGACAAAAGAATCAAAAATTCAAATCATTGCTCACTAACAGTTTTGAAGAATTTTTCTGTCCGGTAAATGCGAAACTTACCACCGGTGGTGATGTTAAAGTCTGTGCAGTTACGGGAGAGGAGCTTGTTCCTTCCTCGCAATGTCAGATAAAGAATTCAGAATACGTTGTCAGCAAGTCGGTTATTTCACAAATAGACCTTGGGAATGCGCTAAAAGATGCGGATTTTCTCCTTACATATAAAGATCCAAACGATGAAAGCACTTACTTGAATAATACATCATGCCCTAAAATGAATGTCATAGGGATTGATAATTATTTGTTTGACCAACTGGAATTAACAAAGGACAATGCAGATTTCAGACAGATAACCTCGGCTGATGTGTGCAGGGTCAAAAAATTTAACAACACGTGTTTTCTTGATGCAAAAATTAAAGGACAGAAAGTCAGCTATGGTTTCCAGTTCTATGGTGGTAATAAGCAGGCCATGGTTCGAGATAGACCCAAAACATTCGAGGAACTTACTCAAATCATTCCGGGAGACAAGTCAAGTGAATCCTACCTGGGAATTTTAAGAATGGATGTTGATAATCTGGGGAACATATTTATTAACGGCTTACCCGAAAAACAACGAACATTTGCAGCCTATGCTACACTTTCATTCCAATTAGATCTCTTTTTCAGCGGCTACCTCAATACCATCCGCGAAAAGTACAAGGATTGGGTTAATATCCTTTATTCGGGTGGCGATGATGTATTTGCCGTTGGACGGTGGAAAGAAATCATTGAATTTGCAGCCGATATTAGGGATGCTTTCGAGAAATTTGTTGGCAGGAATGATATTACTATTTCCGGTGGTATTGCAATTGTGAACAACAAATTTCCGATTGCCAAAGCCGCTGAATTGGCTGGTGAAGCTGAGAAATATTCTAAAAAGCATAAAGATAAGAATGCAATCACGTTTTTAGGAGAAACTGTTTCATGGGACAAAGAATATGAGAGCGTTTTGATGAACAAAAATAGTTTTGTGGATCTGATCAACAGCCACAATATGTCGCGCTCAATTCTCCATAAGTTGATGCAATTTGCTTCTATTCAAAAATATAACAACAAGATGGTTCTTGAAGATAAAGGCTTCAATCCTGATTTGAGTTATAAGTGGAATACTGTTTATTACCTGAAGCGATTTCGTGATCGATACAAGTCTGATTCAGACCTAACTTCATATATTAAAAATCTTGAAATCAGTTTGTTCACCGACAATGGCCGCAACTATGAATTAGTGGCTCTTGCTGCAAGATGGGCAGAACTTGAGCTGAAATTTTTTAACACTTTAAAATAATTATCATGGCTTATCCTATTGAGAAAATTCAACAGCGTTGGATTCAAGACAAAGTTGATGATGCCGCTGTGAATTGGGCAAAATCATTTGGCGAAT
>CAIRSO010000550.1 GCA_903881215.1 uncultured Bacteroidia bacterium | reverse complement strand
GTAAAGGATAAAGGATAAAATTAAAAATATGAAAGAATTAGATATTTCATTAATGCATCCCCGTGATCAGATAGTAAAGATTATCAGCAGGATCTATAAGAACGGGATGACCACTACTTCAGGTGGAAATGTGTCCATTATTGACGAAAATGGCGATATCTGGGTCACCCCTTCAGCTATAGACAAAGGCAGCCTTCGACCGGAAGATATTAACTGTGTAAAAGCAGATGGCACCATTTTGGGACCTCATAAACCATCTTCTGAATTTCCCTTCCACATTGCCATCTATAAAATTCGTCCGGATTTAAAGGCCATCATACACGCTCACCCGCCTGCCCTTGTATCATTCAGTATTGCAAGGGTTATACCGGATACAAATGTAATTCCTCAGGCAAAATATGTTTGTGGTCCGATTGGTTATGCAGAATATGCCATCCCGGGCAGCGATGAACTGGGCCAAAAAATAGCAGATGTCTTTGCTCAGGATTTTAGTGCCGTAATTATGGAAAACCATGGCACTGTAGTCGGAGGAACTGATATGAAAGATGCCTATCAACGTTTTGAAACACTTGAATTTTGTGCCCGAACGATTATCAATGCCAAAACAATCGGGAAAGTAAAAACCCTGACAGACGAGCAAATTGAAGAATTTGAAGCTCAAATTCCGGTACTGCTTCCCCAGATGAGTCATGTGGAGCACCCTTCAGACGAACGCGAAAAAAGGAAAGAAATAACAACGATCGTTCGCAGGGCATGTGACCAGGGATTGATGATCAGTTCTTATGGAACAGTATCTGTCAGGTGGAGAGAAAATGATTTTCTGATTACACCTACCAATGTGCTTCGATGGGATATAACGCTGGAAGATATCGTTCAGATAAAAGGAGGTGAACGGGAACCCGGTAAAATCCCAAGTCGGGCTGTTTGGTTGCATCAGGAAATCTACAAGCGCAATCCACAAATCAACTCCATTATTCTTACTCAATCACCCTACCTGATGGCATTTGGGGTGACCGGAGAGAAATTTGATGTACGAACCATCCCGGAAAGCTGGATTTTCCTTCAGGATGTGCACAATGTGCCATTTGGAAGCCACTTCAAAGGGAGTGAGGTCATTCTGAATATGATTTCAAAAGACACGCCTGCAGTAATTGTAGAAAATGATTCCATTATTGTAACGGGCGACAAATTATTGCAGACTTTCGACAGACTTGAAGTGGCTGAATTTAGTGCAAAATCGCTTACGATGGGTGTTCCGGTAGGAGTACTTAAACCTATTGGAGAATCTGAAATTGAAGAGTTAAGGAAAAAATTCCTTTCCTGAAAGGTCAATATATCCTGAATCCATGGGTTTATGGACCGGATGAATAAATTATTTATTCCCCTCTTCGATAACAGGCAATCCCTGGTAATTAATTTTTACATAAGGCACCGTACCTGTCTTATCGATGATAAAAGGCGGTCAGTACGGCCTCATTCTCATCCTCTTATATCCCACATCCCGAGCCCGCCATTTGATTTCTTAACGTCTGATTATTTTCAATTGCCAGCCTGGATTCCGATTAATTCAGGATGATATTTAGTCGGATCAAATGCGGGATTTGGAATGGGAATCACTGTTTTGGCGCTCTTCAGGTAATCTTCGATCAGCTTGTCCATATGTTTCACCCGGTCAGGATACTTTACTGCGAGATTGTTCTTCTCGCCCAAATCTTCTTTTAGATTGTAAAGTTTGTAATCGTGTGCGCCATTTTCACCCTGATAAAACAGACGGATCAGCTTCCAGTCGCCATCATGCACATTCACTGAAACCGGGAGCCAATCAGGAACTTTGGGGGCATGCGGGAAAAAAGTGAACATCGGTTTTCGGTTGTACTTTTTGCCTTCCAGCGCACCGGTCATATCAGTGCCATCGACCACATGATTTTTGGGCAGTGCTATGCCAAGTTGGTTAAGAATGGTGGGATAAAAATCAGTGGTTTGAATTCGGGCTTCACTTCGGGTGCCGGCTTTGGTCAATCCTGGCCAAACCACGATACAGGGTACGCGTGTTCCACCTTCAAACATGGTTGCTTTTCCACCTCGCAAAGGAGAGTTACTGGTGGCAAAAGTGGTGTACGCTTTGCCGTCGCTGGTGGTTTGTTTCAGATGGTCGTACATATTGCCCCCATTGTCGGAGATGAAAATGATGGCGGTATGATCGGCTATTCCTTTACGGTCAATTTCATCCAGGAGCGATCCGATCGCATCGTCCATCGAATGCACCATTGCAGCGTAAGTGGAAGAACGCTGGGCCTGGGTTGTATCGATTTTTTGACGGTAATCTTCTTCCAATTCAGCTTTTGCATTGAACGGGGCATGAACCGAAAACATCCAGTAGTTCAAATAGAAAGGTTGATTTTTATCGATCGATCTCATCCATTTGGTCGCCTCTTCAGCCATCCGGTCTTCAATGTGTTCTTTAGGATAATTCTCTTTGAAATTATCAAATTTCCAGGGAGCCACAAAGCTTCCGGCAGGTCCGGGGCCCGGCCAATGCGGCATATCCACGTCAAAACCCTGTTGTAACGGAGAAAAAGGTTCACGCCCCAAGTGCCATTTCCCAAAATGGGCCGTAGCATATCCACTGGCTTTAATCAATTTACTCAGTGTTGGCAGGTCGGTGCTTAAGCGTGTGGCAGACTGGCACTGAATGGCTTTGTCCCCTGCAGGAGCCTTCTTCATCACAGTTGGTTTCATCTCCACCTCAGGTTGATGGCAGACCGGTGCAGTAATACCTGTGCGGGCTGGACCCTGTCCGGTTAAAATACTTGCACGCGTTGGAGAGCAAAGTGGACTTGCCGAATAGGCATTCGAGAAGATGACTCCCCGTTTTGACAGACGGTCAAGATTAGGTGTCTCATACAATCTGGATTTCACATTCAAATCGCAATCGGCACATCCCAGGTCATCGGCCAGGATGAAAACAATGTTCATTTTTTTGGGGGCAGCTGTTTCTGCCATCACTTGTGTGGACGACAATACTAAAGCATAGGATCCAATTTGCTTAAGAAGTTGTTTGGTTGTCATTGTCTGTGTTGGATATATTTTGTGATGCAATTTAGCTGAAAAGCAGTACAATTACTTTTAATTACATCCCTATATCTTTTGAAAATGTCCCAAGAAAACTATATTTGGGATTCATAACCGGAAAAGCGTTATTTTGGTGTGGCTTATAATAGTTTATTAAGTTTATAATGAAAGGTGAGCAATGGATTTTAAAGGTAAGATAGCCTTGGTTACCGGATCGTCCGGGGGAATAGGAGAATGCATCGCTACAAGGTTGGCCATTCAGGGCATAACTGTTGTAATTACAGGAAGGGATGCTGAAAAATTAAAATTACTGAAGCTTAAACTACAGTCAATGGGCACTGAAACGCACATGGTTGTTGCCGATATATCAGATCCTGGAACCCCCGGACTATTGATACACGAAACAATTGAAAAATTCGGCAGACTCGACATATTGGTAAACAATGCCGGATATGCTGTGTCCAAGCCATTGTCAATGACCACTGCAGAGGAGTGGGACAGCATGATGGCCACCAATGCCCGGGGGCCTTTCTTTTTGTGCAAAGAAGCCATACCTTATCTCCTTAAATCTGACTGCGGAACTATTTTTAATATTTCGTCGGTAGTTGGAAGAGTAGGATATGAGAACCAGGCTGCCTATGCCGCTTCAAAACATGCTTTGATGGGCTTCTCAAAAGTGTTGGCCAAAGAGGTCCAGCCACTTGGAATCCGGGTACACACCATCGCACCGGGCGGAGTCGCCACCGAAATGGCAAAAACCATGCGTTCGGATTTAGGCACAACCAACCTTATTCTACCGGAGGAAATAGCTGATATCGTGGAATTCCTGCTAAAATTCAGGGGAAATGCCATGATCGATAACATCGACGTACGCCGGTCAAACGGAACCCCATTTGCCTAAATATAAACAAACTAGTGATTTTGCTTCAATATTTAGGATTGTAAGTTTTACTGCTAATGTTACAAAAAACAATAAAAATAATGAAACTATA
Source organism: uncultured Bacteroidia bacterium (assembly GCA_903881215.1). Lineage (GTDB taxonomy): Bacteria > Bacteroidota > Bacteroidia > Bacteroidales > Prolixibacteraceae > CAINVV01. Next base: position 6,855 of record CAIRSO010000550.1, on the reverse strand, counting down.
TTCTTCAATCATCTTACTAACAGTGTCCTTACACCTCACCGCACAACAGACGATCCTGCTTTATCCATCCTCAACAGGGTAAAACCGGTATTCCAACATTTCAATGCACCATAACCAATTGGACTACCTCCTTACATATTTAGTTACTCCCCTACAATAAACACCGAATGAACAGCTGGCAGTTTCAATTGAAACCTCGTATATACCTGATCGTCACGCTTTACAGAACTTATATTTTCGACAGAAACAATTTTTCCGCTTTGAGGAAACCAAAGTTCAGGAGTTACTTTTCCTCTCAATTCGACAAAGGTATTTAGTATTGAATCAGAAGAATTAGCGTTATAGAAAATATCCCTTCTATCCTTGATCTTGTGAATATAAGAGACTTCTCCCGGATTATCTTTGAACCCGGGCAAAGAATCAAAAATAAGATCCGGGGCAATTCCCATCCGCTTAATTGTAGCTTGAAGACTTGTTGCATCAGGATGTGGGATAAAAATCAATTGCCCTCTCATTCTGTTTTTTTTTAGATTCGTAGTGGTTGTTGGCATTTGAGTACCAGGATCGAAACCGAACATTTCTTTGATCAGATTAACTACTTCCTGATCGCGACCAAATTCGGCCGACTGCATGGGCAACAAAATTACTGTATGATGGAAGTGCCGGACCAGTTTAAATCCATCGCGTCCATGAGGACGGAAAAAATATAATCCAGTAGCGGAACCTGTGCATAGCGATAAAATTTAAAGACATCCAGACTCATATCTGTTGGTTGAATCTGGTAATTGCCGGATGGATGTCCTGAAGAAAGCAGACCATTTTTCTCTGACCATTCATTAACCAGTCGGGGATAACCTTCGGCCAGCAATTCGGCGCGAGTATCAAATAAGGCTACCCTTGCAGCCGAAGTTTCAGGATCAATATCTTCATAAAGAGCCGGATAATACAAATCAGGATCCTTGCCATATCGCTCCTGGAATTTTTGGTTAAAATCGGGTGTCCAGCCACGCTCCTTGGCTACATAGCCAACGTCGTCGTAAAAAATCTGACGGATTGTTGTGCCAAAATAGGATTTGAAATGCTTTTCATATGCACCATAAGTGAGCGGGAGATATTTAGCAACGACTGAGGGACTCATGTAATCCACGAGATTATGATTGGTTTTCGTACAATAGAAAACCATCACCCTCCAATCACCCTCCGGAGTGTTCCACTTTAATTTTTTGTCGGTTTCAAAAGCTAACAAATTTAAACGTTCCGATGTTTTCACGTTCATGGCCACTACTGCCATCACAGGATCATCACGCAGCCTCAGATTCAGGACGGAAGAACCTGCCATGAGTGTATCTGTTTTCTCCAGGTACTTAAGCATATCGTTGGGATACAACTTTTTCATCCGATTGCCGGCTGACCCGCTCGAAAAATCGACATCATCGTATAAGATCACCTGCATTTCCCTCTTCTTGGCGGCTTCCAGGATATCGAGGTACCTGGGCAAAACCGATCAGAAAACTCGTAAAAATAAAAAAGCCTGCAAGGGCAATTCGCAATCTTACCATAACTATTTATTTTTGCGGTAATGCTCTATGATTTCTGATTGTCCGGAGCTTCGGGCTAATAGTTCATTCCTTTCCTTGTCTGTTAAAGGTTTGAAATGGTGGTAAAGAGCCAGGTTTTCCGCAAGGATTTTTAACGAATCGATGCCCGAGGCAACTGTCGATACCGGCAAACTCATGGTATACCTGAGTCCTTCAACCGGGGTTGCTATTTTTGAGTTCCCCAGTCTTCCCATTCCATTGGATTTCATACCGATAATTCCAATATTTCTTTCAACTGCAAGCGGCAATACATCCTTCTCAAAGCTTAATTCACGGTGGTAATCTCCAATATTCAGAGGCATTTGAACCGTATCCCATTCATAACCTCTTTTAATCATATCAATATGGGCGGCAGGATCTGAATGACCTGTAAAACCTATATACTTAATAACTTTTTGATCCCTTTGCTCCAATGCCCAATCAATAAGACCATTTTTGTAGATCGCATCCACATCGCCATCCTTATATCCGATTGCATGAAACTGCATTAAATCAATACTATCCAGATCGAATCTTTTCAGACTGGTTTCCAGTTGAATATTCGCCTCTTCAACGGTCCGTGCCATGAGCTTTGTCATCAGAAGTACCTTTTTCCGATACCCGTTTTTAAGTGCCTGACCCATTATAGTCTGGCTTCTTCCCTCCTGATATGACCAGGCATTGTCCATAAAATTGATGCCCTGATCAATAGCTGTTCTGACAATTTCAATCGCATCATCATCGGTCACAAAAGAGGCTCCAATGTGAAAACCTCCCAGCGTCAATATCGAAACACGTTCACCAGTGCGGCCAAGAACTCTCTTTGGAAAAGTTTTTTCTTCTCTACCATTTGAATCAATGGATAGAAGTGGAAGTGAGGCGGCCAAGGCAAAAAATTGTTTAATAAACTGGCGCCTAATATTTACAGTTTCCATCTTTCCAGCTTTGAATCTTCTCATTAGCAGTTTTTTTAATAAATATTAATTCCATTTAATATTATAAGCTTTTATGCAATTTTTAAAAAAGAGTTGATCTGATGTTGGAGACTCCCGCCTTTTGCAGTAATCTTCAACAATCCTGATCATTTCAGAATAAGAACCGAATAGTTCGGAGAGCGTCCAGTTACTTCCAAATAATACTCTGTCAGGACCAAAGGCATCGACTACCGGGTCAATCATGGTATCGTAGAATTTCGGATTTACAGGGGCAGGATTCTGGCCTGAAAGATCAAAAAGTGCAGATATCTTGCAATACACATTGGGTTCAGAAGCATAAACGACAAGCCGTGCCTTCCATTTGTCCAGTTGATTCCTGTCGCTGTAAAATCGACCTCCTGCAAGGTGATCAATAATAATATTCATGTGAGGATATTGCCTCGCAATGCTGGCTACAACTTCAGGGTTACTATCTGCTCCTCCTATTTCAAGAACAAGTCCCCGCTTTTCAAGTTCCCCAAATTTCTCAACAATTAATGGATCAGAAAGGTTTAGGGGATTTAAAGGACGGATCCGGATTCCCCTAAACTTTCTGTTCTTCGAAAGTGACGTAAGGTCGCTTATGTACCACGAATCCCTAGGATCAAGATTTGCAACAAAAGCGATTATTGCCTTTGATGAATCAGCCAAATTCATCAACCAAAAATTATCTTCCCGTCGTTGACTAGCTTCAATAACAACTGCTAACTCAACCCCAGCAGGTGCTGCTACATCAGAAAACTGTCTGGCTAGATGGGGAAAATAAATTTTTCTGTGTTTTCCTGAATCCAAAAAAGTAGAACTTCCAATACGATTTGTATCATATAAATGGATATGAGCGTCAATCCTCGGATGAATTTCAACCAGGTTTTCAATATTCTGACCATACCCGCTTTCAGAAATGACTAAAGCCAATATATAGGTAAATAACCAAAAATATTTCCGTGAAATTAACTTTCTCATTCATTTATTTATTTTATTCTATGCTCAAATCTCCTTTCCTGTTCCATTTTTATTTGAACACTTTCAGGATCGGGTTTTGCAGAATCCCACTCTTGTTCAGGATATATTCCATCGTAAAATTTTTCCCTTTGGAAGTGAAATGATCTGGTCCGGTTGTTCCTGTAAAGGGTGTGAAATGAAATGGTCCGAAAGTGTTTCTTCTGGTGAGAACCACCTCCAGCTTCAAGGCATTCCCCTGTGCAAGATTCTCTGTAATATCAGCCTGGTTAGGGTTCCAGGCAATCATCCTGCTGTTTTTTGTACCCGGATCAACTTTTACACAAGCTGCCTCGTATTCAGGAAGATACAAAATATACTTTTCACCTGATTCGGGTTTATTTAGGTCCACTTTTTGATCCACTTGTTAAAATATCCTTGAGCACGTTGTAATAACAGTAAGGTTGATCATCAGGGTATTTTTTCAGCGCGACAGTACAATTCTTCGTATCGGCAATTCCCCAATGTATGGCATCACAAACATCATCGTACGAACCATAAATGCTGTATTCTTCGGATTCACTCGCCCATCTTACCCTCTTTTCCCAATCTTCCTTACTGATCCGACTCCAGTCGGATGGGGGAACTCCCTTGTTGGGACAGACAAAACGGACCTTCCCGTCTACACTCTGCGAGTAATTTCGATATCCCCAGCCATCCGATTTCCCCGAAAGGATAGGAGAATTCACCTGGGTAGTTCCAATGTGAAATTTGGAAAGGTAGGTTTTTTCGCTTTCGGGGGCAGCTTTGTAACGCTCCCAATAGACATCGGCGGGCTGGAACACGATCAGAATCGGACGGTCATCACCGTATCCATATCTTTTATAAGCGGGATCCTGTGCCCACATCTCCCAGACATTTTTGGCCATTGCATTCCAGAAGGAAAACTGAGACATTTTCAGTTTTTGTATATCATCCTGTGTATAAGCTGCTCCTATGAAAATGAAGAACTTCATCTTTTTCTCCTGGCAAACCTTCTGCACATTGTTTACCATGGGCTGAAAGGTACTCCACAAAAAGGTCCACTGTGAGGCATTGGTCATGTCGATGATCACGTTATTCACTCCAGCGTCCTTGATTTTTTGCAGGATATCGGATACCTGACTGATATCCCTGTAATCATGGGCTGGATTCCACTTCCCGTCGACAAGGAAAGTCATCCCATCGTTGTTGCTCCGGCAACAGATCAGGATATGACAGCAAGGTTCGCCTGCTTTTACTTTTGGTACATGCACCACTAACGGAAGCAGGATGAAAAGTAAAGATTTAAAAAAAAGAGTTCTCATTTTCCAACTATTTAGTTCGTTTATCTCTGTCAAGAATAAAATAAATGTTTTCTGCTATTGGGCCGGGAATGATCATCATACCTCCAAAATTACCGGTCACACTGTTGTGCGTATCCGGGAAGGCATAGTCGAAATCGCCGCGTTGATATGCCTCATAACTTTCAGGAAGATTGTGTGGAAACCAGTTGTTATCGGTATGAATGTTCATCCATTGAATGGCAGCATTGGTAATCCCTTTTTGGTATTTCAACCAATCAATTTCCGGGTCAACTTCCGTCCAGCTAATGTTTCGTTGCGATAAAACAGCAAAAACCGATAGTACTTCCCACTGCACATGGTCGCGCACCCAATTGGCAAAGTACCAGTCGCTCGAACTCAAAACCGGCTTGGTGAAATATAGGTTATTCACGTTTGCAGGTTCCCAAAAATGGGTAAATACCAACAAAGTACGCATCCAGTATATCGCCTTTTCTTTGTATTTCGGGTCGCTAAGCTCCTGAAAAGCCAGGTAATTCGCCAGGGAAGCGTGCCCGGCAGCTAAAAGATTAGCAGCATGCAAAGGGGTTTCCCAGTAATCGCCTGCTTCGGGTCGTTGCATGTTAAGACAAAAATCAACCGCTTTTTTTGCTGCCTCGGTGTATTTTTTATCTCCGGTTTTTTTGCCAATATCAAATAGTCTTATGGCTGGGTTGATGGTGATATCGAGAGCTGTTTCGCCTGTCAGACCCATGGGTTCAATAAACGAAGTGGCGACCATAAAATCGTCTTTCCCCACCATATCCGGATTAAATGGGAATGAACCATCAGTCTGCTGTTTGGCTATGATACGGTCGCCTTCACTTTTCATTCCATCGGTATCATTTCCCTTTTGCCGTTTCCTGTTATCCACTTGAGTTAACGACCAGTCAATCTTTGTTTTCAACTCTTTAGCCAGCTGGGTCTTTTTGTTTTCTTCGACATACCGTTGCAAAAATTCCGGAACGTTTGGTCTGGCTTTATCCTGAGGGCGTTGCAGCAAACCAAAGCCAGCACCTTCATGCCAGAAGTTGGTATTGTAAGCATTTGCAATTTTACGAAGTGTTTCCTCATATGTCCACCTGGGTCCAGTTGGTTCAGGCAACCCGTTGCGTTTCACCCAATCGGTCATTGCCGAAACACTGTTTCCTTCGGTCAACCACAATTCGGCATCAAAGTTGATCATCTGACCAATTTTCAGCTCCAATGGAATTTGTGCTACCACTTCGTTCTCATGACCTTCAATCGTGGCGTCAGGAACCATTAAGCCCATCAACTGGTTGTTTTTCCGGTCGACAAAATTGGGCGATGAAAACACTGGTTGCTGCACATGCTGACGGTAATTGAACCATCGGGTAGCAAGCTGGTTCGGATCCCACGACATAGCAATTGCAGTACCTTCGTAACTGATGGCCATTACAGGTGCAGTAACTTTGTAAGGATGGGGAGTAACGCGCAAAGCCCAGGGATCTTTAAAAAAGTCGGTGCCACTTGTCCATTCATCTCCTATTGCCCAATCGACACCAGGCAGAACGGCATCGTTCTTTTTAATTCCGAAGGAGGATTCGCCTACTTTTAACCAAGGTCCACGGATGTATCGTGCATTGAAATTTCCGGTTGATATTAAACGATATTTTAGTTTCAGCAATGAAGATCCAGGAACCAAAGTGATCGCGACCTTGCCTACAATCGCCGGTTCGGTGAGTGGATAAACCATCCAGTTGTCGAAGGAAGTCTTGTGAAGCACCTTGCGAACCACCACTGATTTGACCTTGAATTCCAGGATCTCTCCTTCAGCATCTTGTCTTTTTGTAACCGAATCGGCTACCAGCTGCATTGGGATGTCCTGATCGCGGAGCATGATTTCGCCCAAATGTTCCAGAACAGCCATGAACTTACCAGAACCAGTTGAGATTTCGCCCCATCCCCAGCCATTCAGCCGTTTAAAGAGTTGAATCTGAATTTTGTCGTTCTTTAGCTCAACAGATTCGTTGGCATAACTGG
>CAIRSO010000549.1 GCA_903881215.1 uncultured Bacteroidia bacterium | reverse complement strand
TGTAATGAGAGGCTGTTGCATTAATGGCATAGGTAAATTTACCGCCCATCAAAGTGTTGTGATAGCCAAGTTCAACGTCGATACCGATATTTTTCATCTTACCAATATTCACATATGGAGGTCGAGCAATACCCATTACTTGTGGAACACTTAAACGATAAAGCATATCGGAAGTATTTCTTTGCCAAACGGCCACAGAAGCAGTCAGTTTTCTGTCAAACATGGCTGTATTAAATCCCATGTCAACGGTTTGGGTAGTTTCCCAACTAACATCAGGGTTACCTTTTGTGGAAGGTTCAAAACCTGCAACTGCAGAACCGGTTGTTCCGTTTAAATTGTAAGCAGCGGTATAACCATTGGTTCCGAATGTAGAGTACATGTTGTATTCTCCAATTTGGTCGTTACCTGATTTTCCCCATCCAGCTCTAATTTTTAGAACGTCCAACCAACTTTTTGTGCTGGACAGAAAGCTTTCTTTGGTCATATCCCATGCTGCAGATCCTGCTGGAAATACTCCATATCTGTTAGCAGAACCAAACCTTGAAGAACCATCACGACGTACCGTTGCTTCAACAAAATATTTCCCTTTCAGGTCATAGTTGGCACGGCCGAATTGTGAAAACAAAGCCCAGGCAGATCCACTACCATTGTTGTCTTTGTTCAACTCTCCGGAGCTAAGTTGCATATAATCAGGAGACAGTGAGAAATACTGACTGCGCCCTGCGCTCATCCACTGATAAGTGTTTTGAACAGCCTCAGTTCCAAGAACAACATTAATTTTGTGGATGTCTTTGAATGTCGTAGTGTAATTTACTGTGTTAGACCAGTTCCATAAAATAGAATAGTTTGAATCAACAGATAAACCTGCTACTTTATTAGGTTCAGCATTTTCGAAAGTAGGCAAATTGTAATTTTTTGCATTCCATTGACCTAAGTTATATCCAAACAAAGTTTTGACAGTAAGTCCTTTCATGATAGTAGCCTCTCCGAAGATATTTCCTAAAACACGCAAATATTTACCATCATTATTCTGACCACGCCACAATTGAGCAACAGGGTTGGCTGCATTACCAGTGCCGGGAGCCCTTGTTCCGGCATAGTTACCCTGAATATCAAACACAGGAACGATTGGTTGCATACGGTAAGCCATGGAGATGGCATTGCCTTCACCATTGTTACCCAAGTCACCTTTTTGATGAACCAAACTTGCCTGTAGTGATTCCCCAATTTTCAGCCATGTGCTGAATTTGCTTTCAGCATTGACGCGGAAGGTATATCTTTTAAAACCAGTATAGATCAGGAATCCTTGTTCGTCCAGATAATTTCCGGATAAAGAATAAGTAGATTTCTTGGCTCCACCTGAGACAGAAAGATCGTATTCTGTTACGATGCCTTTGCGATAGATTTCATCGTACCAGTTGGTACCTAGCTTATTGGCTTTAAATATCTGATAGTCAGGATATTTATAGAGCGCATCTGCTGCTGATGGATCTCCTGTGAAGGTAGCTGCAGGCAAAACATAATCCGGAATAACAGGACTGGTTCCTTTACCATACTGTGCAGAATTAGGATTATTGCCCAGGTTTTTAGCCTGTAACCAAACTGCCTGGCCATATTCTTTTGTATCAAGCATTCTGTACTGGTTGATCGCTTGAGTAGTTCCAGTACGGATTGACAAAGTTACAGTTGGTTCCTGATTTTCGCGTCCGTGTTTGGTTGTAATGAGGATTACACCATTTGCACCACGGCTACCATAAATAGCAGCAGAAGATGCATCTTTCAAAACCGAAATTGACTCAACATCGTTTGGGTTGATGTTGTTGCTCGGACCGACCGGAACACCATCAATAACATACAACGGATTAGGATCGTTGACCGTACCAATACCGTGGATACGGATAGTGGCCTGAGATCCCGGTGTGTTACTTGAAGTGACAGTGATACCTGAGACTTGGCCTTGCATACGGCTAACAACACTAGGCGCACTTGAAACTTTCAATTGTTTGTCGGATACAGTAGAAACAGAACCAGTGATTTGTTCCTTCAAACGTGTACCATAACCCACAACGACTACCTCTTCAACACCAATAGTTACGCTTTTTAAAGTCACATTGATAACAGAGTTTGCTCCAATGACTACTTCGGCAGAAACCATACCAATGAAAGAAAAGGACAAGGTTTTGTTGAAATGGTCGGCTACCTTCAGGTCATATTTTCCATCGATGTCTGTAATTGTTCCGGTTGTTGTTCCTTTAACAACTACCGAAACACCCGGTACCGATGAACCACTCTCATCAGTTACTTTTCCGGAAATGGTCTTTTGGGCAAAAGCCATACCGGTGGTCAATACCATAAGCAATACCAGAGAAAGTAACATTCTGGTCCATTTGCCTTTAGGTAGAAAAATCGCTTTTTTTTGTTTCATAGATTCATAAAATTAAGATTGGTAATTATAATAACAAGGGCTTATTTTATTTCGATATAAACGTAGAAAGGAATGCAAAAGAGATCACAGGTTTTGAAGATGAACGATGAAAAAAGAGATGCGATTATCTTCCATAATA
>CAIRSO010000548.1 GCA_903881215.1 uncultured Bacteroidia bacterium | reverse complement strand
TCCATATCCCAAATCATCGCAGAAAAAGACGATAAAATTGGGCTTAAGTGCTGTTTGCTTTATGCTGTTTCCAGATCCGCAAGATGATGCGAGACTTGCACTGGCAAGGCTCAAAAATAATTGTTGCGTATTCATTCTGGTTACTTTTTAAAACTTGATAAGGTTTTAATATCTTCCGGATGGACGGACCCATCAGGCAGCGGCCCAATATTCAGCAAAAGGTTACAGCCGTTTTGATTGGCCTCTTGTAGCAATTCATGAACCTCTTTGACTTTTAAATGATGCCCATCGATGGCCTTATTGTACCCCCAGGTCGAACCTCCATGAAATCCGGGAAGATGTGGCTGCATGGTATTGCAAACTTCTTTGGGTTTGTTTTTGTTCAACTCATATGCCTTTTGAGCAACAGGGAGCTTATCTCCCACCCGAACGTTTCCACCGCGCTCCGGAGCCATAAAATCCTCAGTGCCATTGGCTCCTTGCTTAAATGAGATCAGTGCTTGAGGTGATAACTTTCTGATTAAGGCATAGGTTTCTTCGATTGGAAAAAGTTCTGGTTTGGAATAATAACCCATGACCGGATCAAACCATATTCCGGCAATTGATGGATATTGGGTGAGCATTTCTTTCAATTGGGTATGAACATAATCCACATATTTTCTGAAATCCCCTGGTTTCTCATATTTGTATTCAGGGGGCTGCACCTTGTAAGCAGGTCGGGCATTTTCCCAACCGGCACTTCTTGCATAGAAGTATGGATGCTTCCAGTCTGCAGCGTAGGAATAATAGAGGAACAGACCCAATCCGGCCTTTTCGCAGGCAGTGGCCATTTCGCCAATCAAATCACGTTTTGCCGGTGAATTAACACTATTGAAATCAGTCTGCAGGGTTTTGAACAAACAAAAACCTTCATGGTGCTTGGCCGTTATGGTGACGTACTGCATTCCGGCTTTTTTTGCCAAATCTACAATGAACCCGGCATCAAATCCTGAAGCAGTGAATTTGTCCTTTAGTTTGGCATATTCATTCAATGGGATGGTATCCAAAAGCTGCACCCATTCTCCTTTGCCCAATTGACTGTAAAGTCCATAATGGATAAACATCCCGAACTGAGCATCCTTGAACCAGTGAAGATTGGCTGTGCGAGGAGATTTTTGGTATTCTTTTTTATACTCTTTTAAATAGGCCGGAACCTGAGCTCCTGCAGTGGAATTGAGAAAAACAAACAGAGTCAAGAGAAAAATAGTGGGAGATATCTTCACTTTCATTTTCGTAAATATTGATTAAAATACCATATAACAGGTAGCAATAATTCATTCAATTATTTGTCCATTATAAAACTGAATAAATGCTCTTGTACAATTCTATCCTATATTCATAAATTATTCCGATCGGTATAAAATCCATTCATTTAGAGTTGGTTCTTTCGATTCAAGGATTCTCAATCTGAAATATCGGGAAGTTACAGGGCTAAATGACTGTGTATCTCCAGTTCCATTCGTTGTAAATTCAACAGCTTTAATCCATTTGTTTCCTTCTTTGTACTGGATTTCAATTTTCTGGCCTTTATTGTCCCATGGATGCCAAGGTTCGGCGACTGAACTGGCACCAATTGAAATTTCATTCTTCAGATCAATTTCTACCCATTTGTCCTTATCTTCATCTATTGGTTGCCATTTATCCTTGGGATCGCCGTCAAACAGATTTGAAACCGGAGTACCATCTTTAGCCGAGCTGGCTTTTACCGATTTTCCAACTGCAGGTAATGGTAAAACATCAGGTTTCCCTTCAATTTCGAGAACAATGATCGATGCAATCTTATCAGGAGCATTACCATCCAGGTGAATAATATTTTTATCCTGACTCTTATCAATTTTGAATGTGGTTTTCTGATTAGCCAAAAGGTAGGCCTTTTTTACCTTATTGAGTATTGGTACTGATAATTTCTCATCTTTTGGCCAATTAAATACATGCAAATATAGTTTATCTCCTTTTTGTGTACAACGACCCCAGGACAGATACGGGAAAGGGCTTGCAGTGGTGCCATAAATAGCTTCTCCATTCGTTTTCATCCATTGTCCTACTTCTTTCAAACGTTCAATACTTGGCTGAGGAATAAGTCCTTCGGATGTTGGGCCTACATTCAGAAGATAATTGCCCCCTTTGCTAACAATATCAATCAATGTGCGGATGATTATTTCCGGGGATTTCCAATTATGATCGGTCGATTTAAATCCCCAGGTATCGTTCATGGTCATACAGGTTTCCCAATTCCTTCCGGGAAAACCTGTAGCAGGAACAAATTGCTCAGGTGTTTCTGTGTCACCCTGAAATCCACCTCCCAAACGGTTATTTACAATTAAGTTTGGATATTTGCTGATGACAGGCAAGAATTTTTCTGCTCGCTCTTTGGTCATATCAGTTGGTGTATCCCACCATAAAATGTCAACGTCCCCATAATTGGAAAGGATTTCTTTTACCTGTGGAACGGCAATTTTTTCAATATATTCATCCATTGATCCATCCTGCGATTTGTCCCAATGACCTCCACTTGCAGCACCCCCCGGATGGTTCCAATCCTGAGCCTGAGAATAGTAAAATCCGAGGCGAATTCCTTCTTTGTGGCAAGCGTCTGCCAATGGTTTCAATAAGTCTTTTCCATAAGGTGTCGCATCTACGACATCCCAATCGGTGACTTTTGAATTGAACAAGGCAAATCCATCATGATGTTTGGAGGTAATCACCAGATATTTCATTCCTGCGTCCTTTGCCAGTTTGACCCAGGCTTTCGGATCATATTTTACCGGGTCGAATTGCCTGGCATATGCTTTATATTCTGCAACAGGAATTTTACCTCTGTTCATAATCCATTCTCCAATCCCGTTTACTTCTTTTCCATTATAAATACCGGCAGGAACAGAATATACTCCCCAATGGATAAACATACCGAATTTTGCTTCCTTCCACCAATCCATCTTGTCGGCAGTAGATTGAGAGAAACCGTTAAGACACAAAAGACTAGCTAAAAAAACCGTAAGTAATAATTTCATATCATCTTTTTTAGGAAATAAATAATTCTTGTAGAGAATACCATTGACGGATTTTTCCTGAAGAAACAATAGAACTCACCCAGAAATACGATATTTCATCTTGTTTCTCCCTTGAAAAAATCCGTCAACAATATAATCCAGTATTCATCTTTTACCAGCCCGGGTTTTGAACTAAGTTTTTGTTCAACTTAACCTGGGTATCGGGTATGGGGAAAAGTAACATGTAATCTTGAACAGTATTTCCTTGAGCTCTCAATTTTTGCAAAAACAATCCTCTTCGTTTCAGATCCCAAGCTCGTTGACCTTCAAATGCCAATTCAAACCTGCGTTCTTCCAATACGGCTGTTCTGAAATCAGCTTGTGACAGGTTTGCGAGATTTGGCAAATCTGTTGAAACACCGTTTCGGGCTCTTTGTCTGATACGATTGATCCAAGTGTATTTTTCAATATTTATTGGGTCAACCTCATTTTGTGCTTCGGCTGCAATTAATAGAATATCAGCATACCTGATAATTGAAAAATTCTCTCCGGATTGCAACTCTGCCTTTCGGTCATCAAATTTACTGATGTAATAGGGAAATTTTCCGCCATAAACTTGCTGCATGGTTATCGTACCTGTTTTCCCATCAATGTGTTCATATTTGTCAGCTATGGTCACGGATCTTCGATAAGAGGTTGGGTTTTCTGCAATAAACTGTGCTGACGGCGCGTAATAACCAGGAACGTCTGTTAATGCCCAAAATGAGGTTCGATAAACACCTGCTGGGGCTCTGGGGCCAAAAAAACCAGGGACACTACTGTTTCTTTCTCCAGACAAATTTTGCACTTGGAAGATATGTTCAATACCATTATTGCTTGAAGGTTTAAAAATATCGGCATAATTAGCAAATAGGTCATATCTTCCTAAATTAATTACATTTTTGGCAAAGGTTAAAGCATTTTGATAATCTCCTTTATAAAGATAAATTCTAGCCAATAAAGCATTTGCGACATCTGAATTAATTCTTCCTGAATTGCTTTTTGAGTTGAGTTTAGAAACTGCATCCTTCAGGTCACGGAAAATCATATTATATATTTCATCTGCCGTAGCCCTTGAAGCATAGATGGCATCAAATCCAATAGTAGGAGTTTCATATAATGGGACTCCTCCCATAACTTGAACCAATTGAAAATAATAATAAGCTCTTAAAGCTTTGGCCTCAGAAATTATGGCAGCCTTATTGGCAAAATCTATCTTTTCGGTATAAAAGATTACTTCATTTGCTTTGTTGATCCCTGAAAAACAGCTCGACCACAGATTAATTGTTACTTCACTGTTGTATGTAAATTTATCCCAGGAAAATAGATCCGAAACTAGAGGTGGAATTACCAAATCATCTGCATTCAAATCCCCGTAATTTAGGCATGAAGTCCCTGAAATATCATAAATATTACTGTATGCACCATAAAGTCCTATTAAAGCATCGCTCTCAGACTTGTAAAAGCTTGATATACTTATGGAACTGGGAGGATTCTCTTCCAAAATACCTTGGCAGGAAATGACAAACAATAATGGCCCAAAAAGCAAACTATATTTAAATGTATTTTTCATAATCGTTAATCTTAATGTTAATTTAAAAACCAAGTTTCACGCCAAATCGAATACTTTTGGAGGCAGGATATGCTCCATTATCAACCCCAAGACTTACATTACTTGATGAGTAGAGATCAACCTCAGGATCAAAACCAGAATATTTTGTAAGGGTGATAAGATTCTCTCCGGCAACATATATTTGTGCATTATTTATCCAGTCGACACCAAATAGCTTTAAAGGTAAATTATATGAAAGACTGATGGTTTTAACTCTTAAATATGAACCGTCTTCTATGTCTCTGTCACTAAAATTTTTCCATTCGCCGGCATTGATTAATGGAGCTTCCATAGTATTGCTAGTGCCAGGACCTGTCCATCTTTGATCATAATATATCTGCAAAACATTTTTCTTTTGAGGAGATGTCAATAAACCAATTCGATTTAAATTTGCGATTTTGTTCCCATAGCTACCATTAATAAATATTGACATTTTAAAGTTTTTCCAGGAAAAATCATTTGAAAAACCATAGATAAAATCAGGATTTGGATCACCAAGTATTTTGCGGTCTGCATCATCTTGCCTAAATCCATTCGCATTCAGGTCTTCATATTTTGGCAGACCAGGTCGGTTTACCCCTCCAACAATGTTGCCGGCAGCAATTATTTCTTCATTGGTTTGCCAAATTCCTAAAAAATGATACCCGTAGAATAGTCCAAGGGGTTTGCCTGGGATGGCAATTGATTGTCCTCCTACGGCAGATTCACCTCTTCCAATTGCGAAAAGCAAACGATTTGTTCCTTCCGCAAGAGAAACCAATTTGTTCCTGTTGAATGATATATTAAACGAAGAATTCCATTTTATTTCGCCGAAAGAATTATTGACCCCTAAACTGAATTCAAGTCCTTTGTTTTCCACTTCTCCTATGTTCTGAACAGAACTCCCATATCCTGATTGGCTAGGGATCGTAACATCCAATAAAAGGTCTTTCGTTTTTTTGATATAATAATCGGCAGAGAAATTTAATTTTCCTCCCCAAAATGCTGCATCTATACCTACATTTAATTGAGCTGTTTTCTCCCATTTAAGAGCTGGATTAGAAATTCTGCCTGGAACAAGTCCAACTACAGGAATCCCTCCCATAACAATTCTGGTTGAATTATAAAGTGCTAATGATGAATACGAGCCAATATTTTGATTGCCAGTCAAACCATAACTGC
>CAIRSO010000547.1 GCA_903881215.1 uncultured Bacteroidia bacterium | reverse complement strand
TCACGGAGATTTTGTAGGGAATCATGGAATGGTTGATTTGCTCGGACTTAAAATGCCAAAAATGAAATATCCCATTAAGGGACAATCAATAGCCATGGCACTTACCAAAGGTGCGCATATGAAGCGGGAATACAGGAAGTAATAAAGTTTAACCACTAACCAATCCTGGCTTTCACGCAGCCTAATTCTTTTAATTGTTCAAGCCATTGCGCGGCAACTTCGGGAGAAGTTGAATTCAGATCGGCAAGGGTTTCATGAGTGCCAATGCTGGTGCGTTTGTTGTTGCCAATGTTGTGATAAGGCAGAATCTCTATCCCTTTCAGGTTTGGGTATTTCTCATCAAGAGCCCTGATAGATTTGAAATGATGCTCAGTATCGCTAATGCCAGGGACCACAGGGCAGCGCAATATGATTGGGATACCGGTATCATAGGCTATATCCAGATTCCTTAAAATCGAATCGTTAGGAACACCTGTATAATTCCTGTGTTCATCCGATCTGCTAATCTTATAATCAAAAAGCAGAATATCAACAACTGGCAGTATTTCCCATAAATGCACTTCGGATACATAACCGGATGTTTCAACACAGGTACTCACACCCATTTCCTTGCAACGCTGAAGTAGTTCCATCGAAAAGGAAAATTGCAACAATGGTTCTCCTCCACTTAGTGTTATCCCACCCCCTGAATTTGAGTAGAAGTCGAAGTCGGCCATCACTTCGCGCATCACCTCATCAATGCTCAGCTCTTTACCTATAATCTTTAAAGCATTGTAATTACAGGCTTCAACACATTTCCCACAAAGGGAACACTTTTCGAAATCAATAGTATGTTTGCCATCGATAAAGTGGTGAACATCCTCTTCGCACACTTTTGCACAATCACCACATTGTGTACATTTATCGAAATGAAAGAATAGCTGAGGCTTGGCGGAAACAGCTTCGGGATTATGGCACCAAAGACAATCCAGCAGGCATCCTTTTAAGAAAACTGTGGTACGTATACCAGGCCCATCATGTATGGAAGCCCGCTGGATGTCAAAAACAATTGCCGTTTCACTCATTCTTAAAAGTTCCGCACTAATAGGTTACCCGGCTGAGTATTTCAAGCTGAACATCTCTTGGCAGATCAATATAGCGCGAGCTAAAACCTCCAATTCTTACAAAGAGGTCTTTGTGCTTTTCGGGTTCAACAAGTGCCTTTTCTAAATCACCCCTATTGATCACTGTAATCATAGCCTGGGCTCCGCCTTTTTTGAAGTAGGTGTCGAGTATGACCTCAAAATTTTCTCTGTCACTGGTAAAGAAATCTCTGCCAAAACGCATGTTTTGAACAGTCCCTGCATGTATTTTATGACTTGGTTTAACCAATGAGTTGATAAGCGCTGTTACACCCTTTTTATCATTTCCGCCAGCCGGAGTATTGGCGTTAGCCATTTCCCGCCCAGCTTTCCTACCATCGGCAGAGGCACCAACCCAACGGCCAAGAATGGTATTTTGTTTGTTGTTGATGAGAACATTCAGGTACCAATCAAGGTTGGTTCGTTCCCGCTGGTCGCGGATGTTATTGCACATAAAATCATGCAGTTCAACCATGATGCTATCGGCATAATGATCATCGTTCCCATATTTCGGACACTCTTTCAGCAATTTGTGCTCCTTGGCATACCCATTAAAATTGTTGTCAAGAGCGGCAACCAGTCTGTCGGCAGAGATTAGTTTCTTGTCGAAAACCATTTTTTTGATGGCAGTTAAACTGTCGGCTGCATTGACACTGCCGAATGATTCGAGGGAGCCTCCGAGGTATCGGATTCCTCCTGAAAAAATAGCTTTCCCACGTGCTAAACAATCATCATACAGCATGCTCAGGTAAAGGTAAGGCGCTTGTTTGCCAGACTCTACATATTCCAAATCTTCGTGATCGGCAAGTATCTCAATGAAGAAAGCAAGCTGTTTTTTGAAGGCAGAAAAGAATTCATCGAAAGTTTTGAAATCCTTTAAATCGCCGGTAGGTAATCCTAAGCGCTTCCCTGAAATATGGTCTATCCCATCGCGAAGGGTCACATCCAGTGCTTTTAATACATTCAATGAGCCGCTTGGCGTGCCAAATCCCATGTGGTCTATCACAATTTCACCGCATCCAAGTGGCATATATTGCTCTGCAACTTCGGTTGGAACGTCGTGAGCCTGGGCAACACCCGGAACCAGTACATCATCATTGTAAAGCAATGGGAAAGTGTGTCCATCACCAATCAGAGAAATCGATTTTTCCATTAATTCAGGATTCATCCCATCATAAAAACGCAGAGTAGTCTGTGGAAGGATGGCTCTTCCATAAGTTCTCATGGTTTCAAGAACCAAAAATGCAAACCTATCGGCATTCTTTTCGTTCCGACGGCCTCTTCCTCCAATGATAACACGCCCATCAACATCGCGGAACAGTTCATTGATCAACCTCCAGTAGGAGTGCATTAAAGACAATGCTTCCTCTTCGGTAATAATCCCATTGTCAATGTCATGACAATAGAAATCGCCTAAATAAATGTCTACTCTTCCCAATTCAAGTGATCCGCAAATCAAGGTATAGAGCCACGACAGCTGGAGGGCTTCGTAGAATGACCCGGGTTTGGCGACTGCATTTTTCCCCAGTACTTCAGCCAATTTCCGCAGTTCTTGTTTGCGTTTTGGGTCGGTAGCTGCATTGGCTTTTTGTATTGCTTGTCTTTCGTAATGGGAACAAGAATCGATAAAAACATTCAGGGCGATTAGCATGCCTTCATACAGTTGGTAATCACCACCCGATGCTTCTGATTTGTGCATGTAATCATTAATTTCGAAAATCAGGCCGGGAATGCCGAGACGCAATAATTTCTCGTAATCAACAAAAACTCCGGCCATGCGATAGATGGGTTGCGCGATCATTGGCTTGAAATTGTAAGGCAAGGATACAATTTCGTCTCTAAATAGTATTGGCAGCATTTTCTGCGTAAATGCAGCTTCTACTTTGGCTTTTGAAGTCTCTTTTTTCCAGAAATGGAGCATTTCATGCACACCATCTCTTTGATCCATTGGAATATTGCCTCTTTCAATGGCTTCGATGATTTTCTGATCGTGACAAAAATATCCATAAGCAGCGCCTCCGGGGGCATTGTGAGGACTAAAACCAACCCAACCCCAAACTGTACGTCCGGCTAACCTGTCGTTCTCAAGAATTTCGGTAAGTACTGCCGGAAACTGCGCCTGATGGCATCTTGCCTCGCGTATGGCAATATGTTTGTCTTTATTTTTTCTGTATGCTTCGGTGAAATTCAACTCCATCGAAAAATCGTCTACTTTTTGCATGTTGAATATTTTTCAATTATGGTATTAAACGTTTATTTAAAGAAATAGTTATCTCTCTTTCATTACTATTTGAAGCGACTGATAATAAATGCAGCCTATCATTTCTTTTCTGCTGCGTTTGCTTTTACAAAAGCAATAACCTCGTCCACATTGGCATATGCCACGGCGGTGTAAGTATCTGCAGCACCATAATATATAGCCAAACGACCAGTCGCTCCATCTGCCAATATTCCTGTAGGAAAAACAACATTTCCAACATATCCGGCAGTTTCGTATATTTTTTCGGGTGTCAGCAGCGGAAAGATACATCGATAAAGCACCTTCGATGGTTCGTTAATATCCAACAATGCAGCACCCATACTGTACACAAAACTATCACAGGTATCTGTAACTCCGTGGTACAATAACAACCATCCTTCTGTTGTTTCAATTGGAATAGGTCCCGGACCAATTTTTACCCTTTCCCATTTGCCTGGTCCGCGTGTAAACACGATTCGATGCTTTCCCCAATAGATCAAATCCGGGCTTTCACTGAAAAAGATGTCACCGTAGTTTATGGCCAGTCCCTGCCCCATCGGACGGCTAAGCATGGCATATTTACCCCCAATTTTCTTTGGAAACAAAACTCCGTTACGGTTAAAAGGCAGAAAGGCATTTTCCATCTGATGAAAGGTTTTGAAATCGCTCGTCCAGGCTTGCCCAATGGTGGCACCATAATAGGCATTGCACCAGGTGATGTAATATTTATCTTCAATTTTACACAGCCTCGGATCATATGCTACAGTTATTTCGCCCAAAGCAGGATCGGGAGAAATGAAATTAATAGGATCTTCATCAATTGTCCAGTTGAGGCCGTCGGGACTACTGCCTAAATGCAGATGAGGTTCCATTGAGAGCCAATCGACACGAAATACGCCAATAAAACCATTCCCCCATGGTACGACACAACTGTTGAATACACTGCGAGCTTTTGGAAAAGGATGCAAATCAATGATCGGATTTGCACTGTGTCGCCAAACAACCTCTTTGCAATCTACAGGCTTTGGTTCCCAGGGAATATTCGGAAGTGCATCGGCTATCAGCGCTGTTTTCTTGAAATTATCAATGTTTTTCATCATTTAAATCTTTATTTATTTGCATTGGTGTCCGGTTAAAACCATTCTTTATCCGCTACGCGGAAAGGAATCCAAATTATCTATTTTTTCTACAATACTTTATCCGCTACGCGGAAAAGATATTTATTAATATCATTACTATACAGTATGTTACACTCACTGTCATAAGTTTGTGAACAATTGAATGCGTTCCGCGTAGCGGATATAGTATTATAGAAAAACAACATCTAAAGAACATTTTACCTCGTAGAGGTTAAAGAAATTAAGCATTATCAGTGGTTCAGCAATATTTTTCCGGACATCATTGATTTTTTATATAAATAGGTTCGGATTAACTTCCCAAACCAATAATCACAATTAATAATACGACTACACTCACCGCTGCGAGACAAGCTCCACCTACCCCTAACCAATCTTCGCGGTTCCATCGCCGGAATTCCCAATTCGAATTTGGGAACAACTTCAAGTGCGCAAAGCGGTTTGGATTAGCACGGGTTAGCTCCATCTCATGATCGTCGTCCTCATGGGTACCTACTACCGGAGTTAGCATCTTCCCGAAGAACTGGTCTAGCCGGTCTTTGTCTTCAGCTTGGGTAAGCAAGGCAACCAGAAACAATACCAGGAATGGTATGAAAATGCGAAAGAGGAAGGTAAGTGTCTCATTCAGTGAATAGGTATTTTTCGATAAATCCCATCCCAAACAATCGAGCGCAATGAGTTCAACTTTAAGGTTGCCCCTTCCAATGGATTTCCCATTCTGGAACTCAAATCCTTCGCTCCAGAAAATTGATTTCTTGGGTAAAAGTACCTCTTTTTTAAATTTTTCACCGGCTTTGAGTAATTCCGGGCGCAATCCTTCTGCCATGGCAGCTGCATTCAGCCGATCCCACTTTGCGATGGCACGTTCCCGGTCCTGAACATCCATCTCCCGGGCCGTGTAAATGCGGCTTACCGGTATTGCCTGGGTCGTTTTTCCCAGGTATTCCGAAGTGCGCACACCTGGAATCAGAGGCATTCCGAAGGGTAATACCACTGTCGCGACAAACATGACTACCATGGAAGCCCACGCTCCTGCAGCATTCGATTTTCTCCACAACATTCCGAGCCAGAAGCTTGCAGCAAGAATACTGTTAAACATCATAGTCATCTTAAACAGTCCGAACAAGCCGTTGGATTGTATTGCGAAGTAAGCAGATGTCATCATGTACAAAGCACCAAACACTCTCCCAACTTTGACGTAATGTGACTCAGTACAATTTTTAATACTCCCCTTTCTTCAACCACTGGAGTTGGTTTTTAAGATTGATGATTATGATGATGTTGTTGTTGCGAAAGTGTTCATAACCGGAAATAACTCGGAGCGGAGCGGAGAGTTATTCTGGTTATGAACACCTTTTCT
>CAIRSO010000546.1 GCA_903881215.1 uncultured Bacteroidia bacterium | reverse complement strand
TGTTACAAAACTGCTGGAAATTACAAGATCGTTGCCTACTGCAGAGCCAACTGAAATAGTCTTAATGATTTTTGTAAAGGGCTTTTCCTGTATTAGGGATGGCGATGTTGCACCCTTTGGATTTATAAAAATATCATGCCAGTTGACAATACAATTGGCCACCTCAACTTTGTCCCCGGGCCTAATTACCTGCAGGCTTGTAAGCCTGCCATTGACGAAAGTGCCATTTGTGCTTCCTAAATCCTTGACTTCATAAGTGCCATCCCCTAAGTCGGTAATGATGGCATGATTCCGGCTCACACGGGGTTCATTGATAATAAAATCGTTACTGTTGTCACGTCCTATCTTAATGGTGGATTTCATGTGGATGTTATTTATTGCCAAAAGTGCCACTTTTTTATGTGCCTGCTTACTTAAGGATGAGGTTCCTTTTATTAATAATTCGTTTATCTTTTTTTGTTGCGGAATGATCCTCCAATTTTTTATGAATGGAATTATCCGAGACTGAAGTACTATCTTCCGAATTATATGTTTCAGACAATTTTTCAGCAGAAGGAACAGTCTCGGATTGTGCGTCAGATTTTCGGATGATTGCGGTTTTGTAATTATAAATCCCTGCAGCCGCCAGCAGGATAATTATCAGAAATGCGATTAATAATTTTCCTGGACCTCGTTTCTTTTGCTTTTTTGAGGATTTTCCGGTGTAATGTATGATCTGGACTGTAATATTATCACTGCCCCCTCCCTTGTTTGCTATTTCAACCAACCTCATCGCTGCAACCTGTAAATCAGGATTGACATTGATAATTTCATTAATGACTTTATTCGTTACATGAGCGGTTAATCCGTCGCTGCACAACAAAAGTTTATCATTGTGCAACAACGCAATTGGTGTTTCAGAAACAGAAGGCCCAACCTTTTCAAAAATTCCAATGGCCTTGGTGATTTCATGCTTCTTTTCGCTACGCAGGGCTTCTTCTTCTGTTAAAATACCTCTATCGATTAATTTCTGAACCGTTGAGTGGTCTTTCGAAAGTTGGATGATTTTTTTGTCGCGGATCAAATATAACCGGCTGTCTCCCGCATGGGCAACATAGAGATCAGCATCTTTAATTAAGGCTAGAATGCACGTAGTACCCATCCCTTTTAGTTCAGGTTTTTCGTCTACTAAGCCCCGGAGTTTGAAGTTTGCGAACTCTATTGCATTCCGGAGTGAGGTTGGTGTACTGATCAATGTGATCTTCCCATTTTGCAAAAAATGCCGGATTGCTTCAACAGCATTCTGTGATGCAACTTCTCCTGCAGCATGCCCGCCCATCCCATCGCAAACTAAAATGCAATAACCTAATGGGGTATCGAAGTGAGCCATGTAATCTTCATTATGCTCGCGTAACTTGCCTACATCAGTAGCATTGCCGATGGCGATATTATAGGGTATATTTTTCAATTAAACACTGTTTTGATCTTAAATACCGTGGTGCCTAAAATAATTTCATCCCCATCCGATAATTTCCCTTCATCAACAGAGGCCCCATTTATTTTGGTACCGTTGGTAGAAAAATTATCTTTTATTAAGAATTTATTATCACGGAACAGTATGGTCGTATGATTTCCTGAGACTAAGGGATCGTTGATTATGATATCACAATCAGAGGCAGTCCCGATTTTATTCTTTCCCATATAGAGTTTGTAATCCTGCCCATACTCGTCATTGCTGAATGTAACAAGCCACCCGACAAGCTTCCTTTTATGAGATTGCTGCGGGGATGAAGACTTTCCTTCTTCACCGGCAATGGATGTTCTTTTAAAAGGATGCTGCGCATTAACGGATGCAAGCGTTGATTTAAAATCAGGGTTTTCCTCATTGATCAATGTTTTAGCAAAATGACTATTGCTCTCTTCCTCCAGTAATTGTGTTTTTTTAAAGTCAATCAATGTTTTTTCGTAATCAGGATTGGAAACGCTGGTAGGGCAAAATGGACAAACCTGGTATTTGCCCGCATCGTAATTATGTCCATTACTACATGTTTTAAAAGTTGTCATTTGTTTGGGTTTTATAAGTTTGAAAAGAATTATTTGTTAAACGGCACATTGAATCCTAACATGAAATATGGTTGGTTTACGGCGAAATTGAATCCTCCCTCGAACTGGAAGACAGGAAAGATGAAGCTTACTCCGACAAGTGCACTTACGTTCAGGTCAGTAGCTGCCAATCCAAGTTTAAAATAAAAATAATTTCCGGGAGCGATGTATAAACCTCCTTCAAAGTACTTGCTATACGTTGTTTCGGACAGAATTATTTTCGAGGAATATCCTCCAAATACTCCTACATGATGTCGGATGAAAAACAAATTAAAATACAATAATTTGCCATCATATGTATTGTCACCAGGGGCCAATTTTGTACTCGAAATAAATGTCCCAATATTGAAGCCAACATGTGTCATGAATTTGTACTTTCTTTTCACTGCATCCACATTTGGCCCGAAAACAC
>CAIRSO010000545.1 GCA_903881215.1 uncultured Bacteroidia bacterium | reverse complement strand
TGGATGAATCAATCAGGTGTCTTAACTGTTTCCATTGATCTTCCTTCCGGACTCATGTGTGATGAGAATATTGAAAATTATGGTTCAATCGTCAGGGCAACTCAAACCCTTACCCTTGGTTCACCAAAATTGGCCCTTTTTTTTAGTGAAAATCATCAATGGTTTGGAAATTGGGAGGTTGTTCAGTTTGGTTTAAGTGAGAGGGCGATCGAAGAGGCCAAAACAAATTATTTTTTCCTTGATCAACAACATGCATGCTCTCTGTTGAAGAAAAGAAAAATGTTTGCTCATAAAGGAAGTTATGGACATGGTTTGTTGCTGGCAGGAAGTAGGGGAAAGATTGGTGCAGCTCTTTTGGCGGCTAGAGGAGCATTGCGTGCCGGACTTGGTTTGCTAACCATTCACTTACCTATTTCGGCAGGTTCTCTCGTCCAGATTTCTCTCCCGGAGGCCATGTCCAGCTTCGATTTTGGAGAGGAGTATCTTACTCAAATTCCCGATCTATCCCGCTATTCAGCTTTGGCTGCCGGACCTGGCATAGGGACAAATATATTGACTCAAGAGGCTGTAAATCAATTGATACATAAAGCAAAAGTTCCTCTGGTTCTGGACGCTGATGCTCTGAATATTCTGGCTGAAAATCCATTGTGGATCAGACAGTTGCCTGAGAATGCCATTCTTACTCCCCATCCGGTCGAATTTGATCGCCTATCGGGGATCGTCGTGAAAACGGAAGAGGAGCGCCTGCAAATGGCCATTCATTTTGCCTATAGCTATCGGGTCATTCTGGTTTTGAAAGGAGCCTTTACCCGAATTATTTTCCCTGACGGAACTGTTTGGTTCAACAGTACGGGTAACCCCGGGATGGCCACAGCGGGGAGTGGAGATGTTCTGACAGGTATTATTCTTGGATTACTTTGTCAGGGCTATACTTCCGGCGAAGCCGCCTTGCTTGGTGTTTTTTTGCATGGCAGATCAGCAGATTTGAGGGTTAGAGAATCATCACAGGAGTCATTAATTGCAAGTGAAATTGCTGATTATTTAGGCAATGCTTATGCTTCATTAAAATAAGCTCAAGCTTTGTGATGCAAAAAAAAACAAGCAAATTTGAGGCTTAATATCTAAAACAATATTTATTTAAATTCATCATATGAGAATTTTAACTATAATCCTTTTGGCTGCCACTCTGGTGGCCTCAGATCTTAGTTTATCGGCAAAAGACGATAAGAAGAAGCCCGCCAGTGAGTTGGCTATTGTTAGTGGGGGAGTGGTTTATGCCCTTCCCCGGACCGGAATCCGTCTTGAAGTGACCGCAGAACAGGAGATACTGGAACACGGACCATACTTTGCTTTTGCCCAAAAATATCTGGGTATAAACAATGCTCCGAATGCTGATCTGGAGAACTGGACCATCACCAATGTAAAAATGGATACTTATGGTGAGCCGGATCCGGAAGCCATATACAGGGCAATTGGCAATACCGCCACCCTTTTGAGTCTGTCGGAGGACGGTATCATGCTCGGAATCAATAGCGATGTAAAATCTGAGTCAGGCAAAGTACTTACCAGCCTCTTTCCATTTAGCGAGGCAGTTAAGGGAGAACCCTGGACCGAATTATCGATGCATTCTTTCCTTGCAGAGAAAGATAGTACAAAAAAGGCTGGGAGTAACTTCAAGTCATTTGAGGAGAAGGCAGCCGAAGCCGCATCCGATATTCTGAAATACAGAAAGAAAAAGGCCTACATACTGGCAGCCAAAGACGATAAATTCCTCCCTGATGGCGAAGCATACAAAGTAATGTGTACCGAACTAGACAGGATAATCAATACATATGTAGAACTTTTTGCTGGCAGGAAATCGCACAAATTGCATCACTATACCTTTGACGTTCTTCCGGATGGCAAGAGTGGGAAAGCGTTGGTTGCTTTCCGGTTTTCACCTTTAACCGGAGTATTGCCTGCAAGCAACGTCTCTGGTAAGCCTGTTATGCTTGAACTGACTCCGAGCAGTGAACTGAAACAAAAAATCGAGTCAACAGTTACACCTGAATTAACCACCAAAGGAATCTATTACCGCATCCCGGTAGTTACTCAGGCTCGCTTGCTGAATGGGAGTGATATTTTGGCTCAGGCAAAAATGACAATTGCCCAGTTCGGTGTGATTACCGCACTGTCCGATGGTTTACTGAACGGTGAATATTCGATCGAGTTTTATCCGAATACGGGTGCCATCCGCAAAATAGGCACAAATTGATTAGGTGTAAATGCGTTGGAAGTAACATGATTTTATTTACTTTTTAATCTTAGGGTTTTACTTATATTGCATCGCGAAATCTAAAATTGAAACCAATTAATTTAATCTTATGACTGTAGCTAACATCAGAACCATGCGGGACTCGACTGCAATGCGTTGGATTGTACTTATTTTAATCTCAGGACTTACCTTCTCGACCTATTGGTTCCAGGACTTTATGTCTGGGCTCAAAGGAATCATGGAGTCCGAAATGGGCTTTTCGAGTGAGGAGTTTGGTCGTATTATTGGGTTGACCACGATTGCAAATATGTTAGGAATGATCCTGGTTGGTGGAGTCATTCTTGATAAATGGGGGATTCGACTTACCGGATACGTCTTCGGAATTTTAGCTACAATTGGTGCCGGTACGACAGCTTTGGCGGCGGCCGGATTTTTCGGCCATGACAAAGGAACCATCCTTACGATGATGATTGTCGGCCGTATCATGTTTGGCTCCGGATTAGAGATATTGTGCGTATTGGCCACCCGAACGATAGTCAAGTGGTTTAAAGGCTATGAAATGGCTCTTGCGATGGCCATCAACATTGGATTTGGAAGGTTGGGGACCGCCTTAGGTATGGCATCTTCTTTGGATATTGGAGGAGGTAAATTCTCGCCGGCAGTGACTTTTGCAGCAACCTTGATAGCGCTTTCTTTTATCATGTTCCTTATCTATTCAGTTTTTGACGTCAAGATCGACCGACAGGCACATGCAGCAAAGGCAGGTGTAGACAGTGTACCCGAAGAGGAATTTCGATTTGCCGATTTTGTTAAATTGATCACAGATAAGTCATTTATTTATATCACGCTGCTTTGTGTAACTTTTTATGCTGCTGTATTCCCTTTTATTCAGTATGCTCCTGATATGCTGATAAATAAATTCGGCTTTACTGCAAAGCTCCCGGCCGAAGGGTCAGTGATGATTTTCGGAAGCGAGGCCATGGGAATTGTGGCGGTATACCTGGTTTTATTCGTTTTTGCGCTGGCTTTTTCAATTGTGCCTTCCCGTATTGCCAACATCAACTACCGTAGAATCTTCACCTATTCACTGGTGACAGTTTTTGCGATTGTCATCTATAATTTCTGGGATATCCTGCAGGTTTGGCTTCATAACGGATCAAAAACAGCCTCGCTAATTCCGTTGGGAACGATCATTTTCACACCAATCTTCGGAAATTTTGTAGATCGCAAGGGTAAAGCTGCCTCCCTGATGATGCTGGGATCCTGCTTGCTGATTTTTGCCCACCTTTCACTTTCTCTTTCCAACAGTGTCACCTTGGGGTATCTGGCTTTGGTAAGTCTCGGTATTGCCTTTGCTTTGGTGCCGGCCGCCATGTGGCCATCTGTCGCTAAAATTGTACCTGAGAACAGATTGGGAACAGCCTATGCAACTATGTTCACAGTACAGAATTGGGGATTGGGTTTCTTCTTCTGGGGTATTGGAGCAGTTCTTGATTTGGTTAACCATGACAATCTTGCCGCCATTCGCGAAGGCAAAATGAATTACGATTATACCATTCCCATTATGATGCTCGTTGTGTGTGGAATCATTTCCATCTTCCTGGCTGCTCTTCTCAAAAAAGCAGATGCAAAACAGGCCTATGGACTGGAGTTCCCCTCAAGTGCAAAAAAATAAACATTAAATTTTAAACATATGTCACAAGAGATTATCAACATTGAACCCAAAGCCGTTTGGGAAAATTTTTATCAGCTGACACAGGTTCCACGTCCATCCAAACATGAGGAAAAGATACAGGAATTTATGATGAAATTCGGTAAATCCCTGGGTTTGGTGACCGAGAAGGATGTTGTTGGCAATGTGGTGATCCGTAAGCCTGCTACTCCCGGTATGGAGAACCGGAAAGGCATCGTCTTGCAAGGGCACCTCGATATGGTTCCTCAAAAGAACAGCGATACAAAACATGATTTTGAAAAAGATCCGATTGATGCCTGGATTGATGGCGAATGGGTCAAAGCTCGTGGTACGACCCTCGGTGCTGACAATGGAATGGGAGTTGCTGCTGCTATGGCAGTTCTAGCCTCCAAAACCCTTGTTCATGGACCGATCGAAGCTCTTTTTACCGCTGAAGAAGAGACTGGAATGGCAGGTGCCTTTGGCCTCAAGGGTGGCTGGCTTGCCGGAGAGATATTGCTGAACATGGATTCAGAAGATGAAGGTGAACTCTATGTAGGTTGTGCCGGTGGGGTGAATGCCAACATAGAATTTGAATATGATGAGATGATTGTTCCCAAAGGTTATTCTTCCTATAAATTATTGGTAAAAGGACTAAAAGGAGGTCACTCCGGTTTGGATATTAATCTTGGTCGTGGAAATGCCAATAAACTTCTGGTCCGTTTCCTTAAACACGCTACTCGCGAAATGGATGCACGATTAGCAGAAATAAATGGTGGCGGAATGCGCAATGCAATTCCTCGTGAAGCCTATGCTGTTGTTGTTGTGCCAACGGAGGCTGTGACCGAATTTCTAGCTGCCGTTTCAAAATTTGAGTCTGTATATAAAGCTGAGCTTAAGATTACTGAGCCTAATTTGAGTTTTACTGTCGAAGAATGTGCAAAGCCAAAATCATTGATCGATGAGCGTGTTCAGGATGATCTTATTGATGCCGTTTATGCATGTCCAAATGGTACCATTCGTTTGAGTGATAGTATGCCCGGTTTGGTCGAGACATCAACGAATCTGGCAACTGTGAAGTCAGAGAATGGCGTTATATCTGTCAAGTGTTTGTTGAGGAGTTCCGTTGACTCGGCAAAAGATGATCTTTGTGAGCAAGTCGAGAGTGTATTTTCTCTGGCAGGTGGCATGGTCAGATTTGATGGAGGATATCCGGGTTGGAAACCTGACATGGATTCAGCCATACTCAAACAGATGAAACAGATCTATGAGAATAAATTTGGCAGAGTTCCGGAAGTAAAAGCCATTCACGCAGGCTTGGAATGCGGCATTTTGGCAGCCAATTACCCTCATTGGGATATGATTTCTTTTGGCCCAACCATGAGATTTCCGCACTCACCCGATGAAAAGGTCAACATCCCAACAGTTCAGAAATTTTGGGATTTTCTGGTTGAGACACTTAAAAATGCACCAGTAAAATAACTAAAATCCATATTATCCAAATCCCGGTTTTGACTAAGTCGTAACCGGGATTTTTTTCGGATATAAAGATTAAATTTGAGGGACTTCTTGTCATCCGCTTGTGTTAGTGACTATTTTCTTGTGCCTGAGTTATTTTTACAATTGAAAAATGTTCAAAGGACTGCTAATTTTTCTTTTTTTAGGGTTATTGTGGCCCTTGTATTCTTTTTCTGAGATCAAGCAGATTGGAACCCCATTTATCCGCAACTTCATCAAAAGGGAATACAAGGCGGGTACACAGAACTGGAACATTACACAAGATAAACGAGGATTTATCTATACCGCCAATAACGAGGGGTTATTGGTTTATGACGGCAATCAGTGGCAACTGCACAAGATGCCCAATTCTTCCATTGTCAGGGCTTTGTATGTAAATAAGAGCGGAGAAATCTATGTTGGAGCCTACAATGAGTTAGGAAAAATGGTTACGCTGCCGAATGGTAGAATGGAATTCAAATCTTTTAAAAAATACATACCTACTGAATATCAGAATTTTGACGATATATGGAGCGTTTTTTCCTTTGAGAATAAAATTATTTTTCAGTCATACAATTGTGCTTTTATTTGTTCCAACGACACCAACATCTCCATACTTAAAGCCCCGGTTCGGTTTCACCACTCCTTTAAAGTCAATGAAAGGGTATTTTTTAATGATCTTTCAGCAGGTTTGTTTGAATTTGACGGCAAACGCCTGACTCCGGTACCGGGGTGTGAAAAGCTAAAGGGGCTGCAGATCTGGTCGGTTATGCCATTCTTTGGTACCAACGATTTGATGATTGGAACCTTAAATGATGGGTTGTTTCATTATGATGGAAAAAAACTGGAAGAATGGAGCGTGCCTGTAAATCAATTTCTGAAGAAAAATCAAATATTTTGTGCTTCAACCTTACGTGATAAATACTATGTCATTGGGACCATCCAGAATGGTGTAGTCATCATTGATCACCTGGGTAATATTATCCAACATTTCCACAAAAAGAACGGACTGCAGAACAATACCATCTTGAGCCTGTTCTCCGATCGATCCGATAATCTTTGGCTTGGACTCGACAACGGCATCGATTACGTTAATATTAATTCACCAATTACTTTTTTGCAGAGCACTGAAGGAATTGGTGCAGGTTACATCGCAATTGTGAAGGATGGTAAACTGTATCTTGGTTCTAACCAGGGATTGTTTGTCACCGATTGGCAAGGAAAGGGTCAGATAGGAAATTTCACCTTGATCCCAGGTACCTTAGGCCAGGTTTGGTCGCTCGAAATACACGATGGAGTGCTCATATGCGGTCATAACAACGGGACCTTTGTCATAGAGAAGGACAAAGCGGTGAACATTGATCCAACCCCCGGCGGCTGGAAATATCTGCAGCTTAAGAGACATCCGGGCTTTCTGATTGGTGGAACCTACAATGGCTTAACCCTGTATCAAAAGGAAGGAACAAGATGGAAATATATCACCCAGATCAAGGGTTTCAATGAATCTTTCCGGGTTTTCGAGGAAGATG
>CAIRSO010000544.1 GCA_903881215.1 uncultured Bacteroidia bacterium | reverse complement strand
CTTTCTGGTACGACCATAAAGTCACTCCGGCACAGGAAGGTGGAACCTACACTGAGGAAACTGTGCTATATGGTCCTCTTTGTATGAACATTGACATCATCAGGGAGAATGTTTCACTGCCTTTGTTAAAGAAAGGAGATCAACTTGTGGTACATAAAGTCGGGGCTTACAACATGACCCAATGGATGCAGTTTATCACACTGCGCCCAAACATTGTACTATTGGATCAGGTAAGTCATCCTCACGTGATCAGAAAGGCAGAGACACTTTCGTACCTTGAAAGTGCAGAACAAATTCCGGAATATTTGATGCAAAACCCATTGAAATAAAATGTCCAGTCAGGAAAATAATCGAAACGAAAATCTATCAATAATTCAAAAAGTACCATCCAATAATGGAAATCAAACAACATTTTATAACGTTTAAAGAAAACGTGCTACCTGCTGTATTGAACAGCTATTCGGTTGTTTTTTTCCTAAACAACAAACTATTTGCCATTGGAATGCTATTGATTTCCTTTTTTAATTTCTATGCCGGATTGAGCGGTCTTTTAGCAGTAATTGCGGCAGTATTGATAGTCAACACAATGGGTTTTGACAAAGATCAACTTCGAAAAGGTTTATTCAGTTTCAATGCCTTGCTGATAGGATTGGGAATGGGAACTTTTTTTGACCCGGGGATTGTCTATTTCTTCCTACTTTTTCTGGCAACGCTATTGACGCTGGTACTTTCAGTCACATTTAGCGGGTGGTTAGGCAAATACGGACTTCCCTATCTAAGCATACCATTTGTTCTGAGTTTTTGGCTAATTCTTTTGCCATCATCTACATTCGAAAATCTCGGTCTTACACAAAGGAATATCTATTGGATCAATGAAGCATATGATATTGGTGGAAGTCAGCTGGTGAATTTTCTTCAAGCCATTAATGAACTTTCAATCAACGATCTGGCAGATACTTACCTCAGATCATTAAGTTCTATCTTTTTTCAAAACAATCTGCTTTCAGGATTGTTGATATCTGTTCTATTGCTAATTAGTTCAAGAATAGCCTTCTCCCTTTCTATTATCGGATTTCTTTCTGCCTATCTTTTCGCCACATTTACCGGTTCTGCTACCGCCGGATTTTCATATTACAATATTGGCGCCAATTACATCATGATTGCGTTGGCTATTGGAGGTTTTTTTGTGATTCCATCTATCAAATCCTACTTATGGACATTCTTGCTTGTTCCGATTACTGCATTGGTTCTGCTGTTCCTGACAAAACTTTTTGGAGCAGTTCAACTACCTGTTTTCTCTTTACCTTTCTCCCTCGTGGTGGTGTTTTACATCTACTTTTTAATGATGAGGAAAACTTCCAAAGGATTAATTCTAAATCCCATTCAGCATTACAGTCCGGAATCCAACTTATACAGTTACGCTAACAGCAAAACCAGGCTCTCCCATTTGTTGTATTATCCAATACATATCCCATTCTGGGGTGATTGGATGGTAAGTCAGGGTCATGATGGTAAGTTTACCCACAAAGGAGATTGGAGCAAGGCTTTTGACTTTATGTTACTGGATGATGAGAAGAAAAGCTATTCGTCAAATGGAATGCATTTTGAGAATTACTACTGTTACAATAAACCCGTTTTGGCACCGGCAGATGGCATCGTTGAAGAGATCATTGACCAAATCGAGGACAATGAAATCGGCAAAACAGACACGGTTAATAATTGGGGAAATACGATTACTATCCGACATTTGCAGGGATTGTACACTCAACTTTCTCATCTGAAAAAAGGCAGCTTTAAAGTTACAAAAGGTGATTTTGTAAAATGTGGAGACATTTTGGCAAACTGCGGAAATTCAGGACGCTCTCCTCAGCCGCACATTCATTTTCAGGTACAAGCCACCCCAAAACCCGGATCAAAAACCATAGATTATCCAATCGCCTACTATTTGAAGACAATCAACAATGAGACGGTACTTTCATCATTTACCAAACCCATTGAAGGAGAAATCATCTCGGCAGTAAAATCCTGCTCGCTATTAAAAAAAGCCTTCGACCTCTCACCCAACACCTCTTTTGTATTTAGTTATAAAGGCGAAAATGGGGATGAATGTTTTGAAAAATGGGAGGCCTTCACAGATGCATACAATTATAATTATCTGTATTGCGATTCGACTAAGAGTACCGCCTACTATTTCAATGATGGAACGATGTTCTACTTCACAAAGTTTTATGGAAACAGGAAGTCGCTTCTTTATTATTTTTATCTCACCTCATTTAAAGTTCTATTGGGTTATTACCAAAACCTGGAGATTTCAGATATATTACCCCTAAATACACTCCCCAATAATAATAGAATGATTTGGTTGCACGATTTTATAGCTCCATTTACCAATCGTGTTAAAGCCAATTTTTCCATGCGTCAGACAGGATCTGATGATGCCAGCAATCCCCAGACGCTAACACTTGTTTCGAAGATTGAACTCTCAGTTTTCGGAAAAATCAGACTTGAAAGTGAAGGCACTATTCTTCTGAAAAATAATCGAATTGTGAAGTTCACCTTCCGCAATAAAAATGCAAATATTGAAGCAACATGCACAAATCTCTGACATTACTGATTTTATTTTTGCCTCTTTTAGGATTTACTCAGTCAGGCCTTAGTTTTCAGAAGGTCGACAGCCTTTCCTACCAATATTATCTGAAAGGAGACTGGAACAAGCTCATTGTTCTTACCAGGGTTGCATTTGACCAGAATATTGATTCAAAATTTATGCGGCAGAGAGCGGGATACGCCTATTTTATGACCGGAGATTACACTTCTGCTTCCATCCAATATAAAAAGGCCTTTTCATTTGATCAGTCTGATGAAATTACAAACGAGTATTTGTACTATTCAGCATTAAATACCGGGGCTGAAAATTCCCGCTATTATGCCGGAAATCTTTCTTCCGTTACACAAAACAATCTAAGTATCAATCGTTACAATGCGATAGGAATGATCGATACTGAATTCAGCATGAAAACCAATTCGATTCAGAGCCGATCCAACCAGACATACTATAGAATTGGTGTGAATACGGATTTGGGATACCACTTTTCCTTGTATCAGGCTTATTCCTATTACGAACAGGTCATAAGCAGCATATTGACAAGGCAACCCGATTATGTGGCCATTTTAAAATGGAGTCCAAATCCGGTTTGGCAGATTAAAGGAGCTTACCATCATTTGTTCACGAATGTTGGATCTACCGCCTATCCGGGGAATCTTGGACTTCTTGCTATAGCTGCTAACATTAACCGGTTCAATTTTGAAGCGAATACCTCCCTTTTAAAAGCTGCTTCAACCAAAACCTTACAGATGGGATTACAGGCAAGTGTTGTTCTGCCGGGCAAGTCAGATATCTATTTAAAAGGATCGGCAGTCGGCATAATAGAAAGTGGTGCGTTCAGAACTATCTATGCACAAACGGCAGGATTAAAATGTGTCAAAAACTTGTGGGTAGAAGGCAACATTACGTTAGGAAATCTGAATAATTACAACACTCTAAACTCACTTTATATTTATAATTCGGCTGACCCGTCCATTTTCCGGACAGGGTTTTCTTTAATTTATTTTCTGGGGAAACATCTTTCAATCCTCGGAAACTTCACGTTCGATCAACAACAATATACCACCAATAGTGTCACAAACAATTATTATCAATATTCATATTCAGGAGGATTAAAATGGAAACTTTAAAAAAAACATGGATAATGACTGCACTATTATTGCTGTCTGTCACTTTACAAGCTCAAAATATCAATGTATTACAATCTGCTTTCAGTGCTAGCTACATTGCTGAAAATCAAAAAGATTATGAGCTAGCCATTGCCGAGATGAAACCCATTTATAAGGAGAATGATTACATATCAAACATTCGCCTTGGATGGCTCAATTATATGGCAAAGAAATACAGTGAATCGATTTCCTATTACAAAAAAGCTATTGAATTCAAGCCATATGCCATTGAGGCGAGACTTGGTTGTGTTAAACCCCTCAGTGCCATCGAAAATTGGGAAAAAGTTAAGGAGCAATACCTCGAAATTCTCAAGATTGACCCTCTTAACACGACAGCAAACTACTGGCTGGGAGTAATCTATTACAATAAGAAAGATTTTAAAACAGCGATAAATCTCTTCGAAAAAATTGTCAATTTATATCCTTTGGATTATGATTCAGTCATCATGTTAGCCTGGTCAAAGATGAACAACAATAACCATGCAGATGCAAAATTATTGTTTCAGCATGCACTCATTATCCGCCCCAATGACAGTTCTGCACAAAGCGGCCTGCAGTTAATTAGTAAATGGCTGGATATCAATCTAAAAACTCCAATAAAGTAATTAAAAAAGCATAAGGAAAAATTTCCAATTCCATCTACCAATTTGAAATATTGTCATGTACAAGGCAGGAGAGTTCTCCTGCCTTGCTTTTTTGAAATAATGTGAGAATTAGGGCCGTTTTATAAAAATTATCTTTTACTTTCACACTTTATAAAACTAACTCATCCCGAGTTTTTCATTCAAACTAGGCCCAAATGATAAAAAATGTACGACCCATCCTGCTGGCAATGTTATTTCTTGCAGTTGGCGTAATTCTTCAGGCTCAAAATGGCATTACTTTTAACAAGTACAAGACCAATTCTGAAGTTCAAAAAGCACTGACTGAATTACAACTAAAGTCTCCCTCCAGAACCACTATGCACAAAATTGCAGAAAGTCCGGGCGGTGAACCCATTTATGTTCTTGAAATCGGTAAAGAACTCAAAAATGTCCCTGCGATCTTTGTTGGGGCCAATTTCGAGGGTAAGACACCACTTTCGACCGAAGGAGCGCTTTATCTGGCAAAGATGCTGCTCGATTCTGCCAACTATACCCGAAAGGTGAAATGGATGATTTTAGCTTTACCGAATCCTGATGCTACGGTTGGCTATTCTTCAACTGTTCAATGGGAACGCAGTGTGAACGACGCTTCTGTGAACGACGACAAAGACGATCAGCTAAACGAAGATGGTCCGGATGACTTGAATGGGGATGGCTGGATTACTAAGGTCAGAGCAGAGGATCCTGAAGGAACCTATATAATCTCAGGCAAAGATTCACGAATCATGGTAAAAGCTGATCCAGCCAAAGGAGAGCGGGGAAAGTACAAACTTTACCCTGAAGGACTTGACAACGATGGTGACGGAGAGATAAATGAGGATGGTCCGGGTGGAATCAATGTAGGAATCAACTTTCCACATTTGTTTAAAACCAATGCCAAAGAGACCGGGTTATGGCCAGGAGAGTCACCCGAAGCTTATGGCACCATGAATTTCATTTTCAGTCACCCCGAAATTGCCATGGTTTATACTCTGGGAACTTCCGATTACTGTTTAGCTCCACCTCGCGGCGGACGCAAAGGGGGTACGAATATGGAAAGTCTCAAAGTGCCGGCACGCTTTGCGTCACGCATTGGTGCCGATCCTGATAAAACTTATACGATGACCGAAGTGGTCGAGATGTTCAAAGCAGCCATGCCAAGTCGTGGTGGAAGGGAAATGAATGCTGAGACTGTTTCTGATTTTCTGGGACTTGGTGCTGCAGTTAATCCGCTGGAGGATGATCTCAAATTTTATACTGATTTCTCAGACAAATACAAATCGTATCTGAAAGCCAAAGGAGGCTCGACAGACAGAATAGCTGGCGACCCGGATAAAGATGGTTCATTTGAATTATGGGCCTATTATCATCTTGGTGTTCCTTCCTTCAGCATGAATCTCTTCACCCCGCCAAAACCTGCAGCAGATCAAAAACCCAGAGAAGCGGGAGCAAGAGAAGCGGGAGCAAGAGAAGCGGGTGCAAGAGAGATGGGTGCAAGAGAATCCGCTTCCAGATCTTCCGAAGCGGATGACACAGAAAAAAACATTCTGGCCTATATCGACAATAAACTAAAAGGGACCGGATTTGTAAAGTGGCAACCATATACCCATCCCACTTTGGGGAAAGTGGAGATAGGTGGAATTGCACCTTTTGTTACCTCCACTCCTCCTGCGACGCAAATCGACTCATTATGTAAAATTCAGCTTCCCTGGTTGTTACAACTCTCCAAAAAATTACCTGATATTCAGTTGATGAAAGAGGTTGTGACTGATTTGGGGGCCGGTGTTTACCGACTTGAAATGTATGTTGAAAACAAGGGGATTCTTCCTTATCCAACTGCTATGGGAGCAAAAAACAAACAACCGGCACCTGTGGTGGTTGTCCTGGAGGGTGAGAATCTTGAAATCCTGGAAGGATACAAGCGAACACCAATGGGAGATATAGGAGGCAATCAGGTAAAAAAACTTACCTGGACCATTAAGACAGATAAAAAATTGATTAAGGCACACATCGAATCACCACTTTTCGATGCGACTATTAAACAAATTAAGATCGGAGGTTAATCATGAAAATATTTTTCACCTGGCTGGCAATTTGCTTATTGACCTTCGCGGTAGTGGCTGAAAACAAAGCAAAAATTGAAGTACCACTGCGATTTGACAGATATTATACCTATGACGACGTTGTTGAGGCCCTTAAGCTTCTTCACTCGACTTACCCGCTGATGACAAAACTGGATATTGTTGGAAAAAGTGAGGAAGGACGCGAAATATATGCACTTACGATCAACAATTCAAAAACCGGGGAAGCCCTTTCGAAACCGGGTGTTTATGTTGATGGAAATATCCATGGTAATGAAATACAGGCAGGTGAAGTGTGCCTCTATTTTGCCAATCTGCTCCTGACCAAATATGGAGAGAATGAAAAGATTACCAAAGTTGTCGACAAAAATGTATACTATATTATTCCTGTCGTGAATGTCGATGGGAGATACCACTTCTTTGCGGATGCCCAAACCTCCAGCTCTGACCGCAGCATACGGATTCCTAAAGATGACGATCGGGATGGTCTTTTAGACGAGGATGCCCCTGACGATTTGGATGGCGATGGCAATATCTGTATGATGCGTATCAAAGATCCGCTTGGTGACTATAAATCTGATCCGGAAGACAGCAGGCTAATGATCCCTTTGAAACCTGGAGAAAAGGGTGAATGGACAACTCTCGGATCAGAAGGCATTGACAATGACAACGATGGAAAAATCAACGAAGACGGAGAAGGCTATTTCGATGGCAACCGTAACTGGGGATATGACTGGCAACCACCTTATGTACAGAACGGCGCCGGAAACTTTCCATTGGTTGCCTTAGGAGTGAAGGCCATTGCGAATTACATCCATCAGCGGCCAAATATCATCGTCAACTTTGCCTTTCACAACTCCGGTGGTATGTGGCTGCGAGCCCCATCAATCAAGGAGGAACGTTTAGATCAAAGAGATGTTGCCATTTACGACCTTATAGGAAAAAATGCCATAAAAATGACTCCCGGCTATGTTTACCAACCTTCCTATGACTTATACGATACATTTGGAGATACTGATTCCCACATGTTCAATCTTGAGGGCTCGTATACTTTTGTTGGTGAACTTTTTATGAGAAGTCAAGAAACTTACCGTGACAATATCAACAAGCCATTGACTCCTGCAAGCGATGCTGATGCCAGTACATCCAGAAGGGGAGGTAATCCTGAAGAGAACAGGGAATTAATAAAATTCAATGACAATCTTGGTCTGAATGAGCTGTATAAACCTTGGAAATCCTACAAACACCCAACTTACGGCGATATTGAAATCGGTGGCTGGGTAAAGATGAGCTCCCGTTTGCCACATCCTTTCATGCTCCCGGAGCTGGCGCACCGCAATGCCATGGTCGTGTTGTATGCCGCTGAGCAAACACCTGAAATCAGTATGGAAATTTTTGAGGTCAAGGAGATTGGAAAGAATCTGCATCAGGTGAGGGTTCGTCTTAAAAATGCAAAAGGACTCCCTTCCATGTCTTTCAAATCGATGAGTTCCAAACTTTACACGCAAGATATGCTAAAAGTTACCGGGGTAAAAGTGGTTTCTTCAGGGCGGATTACAGATCTCAGGATGAACAAGGTAAGCTACCAGGAACACAAACCTGAAATCATTTACATGTCAGTGCCAAGCTACGGATTTTCTGAATTCCAGTTTTTGGTTGAAGGTAAGGGAGATGTTACGGTAAGTTACAGTTCCAGAAAGGCCGGAAGTCTTTTAAAAACAGTGAAGCTTTAAAAAGAACGAGAATAAATAAGCAATAGAAGCTGCTCAGTTTTCTAAAAGCAAAACCAATCAGACAGTTTCAATTTGCATTTTTGCTATATTTGGCAACGAAAACTAACTTTAGAGGTACAAAAAGTGGGAATATTACAAGAAAGACTATCAAAATTTGATCTGCCAAAAAAAATCATGGAGGCAGGAATTTACCCTTATTTCAGGGTCATTGAATCAGATCAGGATACTGTAGTTACGATTGATGGGAAGAAGGTATTAATGTTTGGATCAAATAGTTACCTTGGTCTTACCAATCATCCAAAGATCAAGGAGGCATCTAAAGCAGCCATTGATAAATATGGTTCAGGATGTGCCGGATCGCGTTTTCTAAACGGTACACTCGATATTCATATTGAACTCGAAGAGAGACTGGCAAAATTTACCGGAAAAGAAGCTGCACTCTGCTTCAGTACCGGATTTCAAGTTAACCTTGGTGTTGTTTCAGTGCTGACTGGCCGCAATGATCACATTTTGCTTGATGAACTTGACCATGCATCTATCCTGGAGGGAAGCCGTTTGTCGTTTTCAAGGGTACTGAAATTTGCGCACAACGACATGAAATCGCTGGAGAGTAAATTGAAACATTGCACCCCTGACAGTTTGAAACTAATTGTCGTGGATGGTGTTTTTTCAATGGAAGGTGATATTGTCAATTTACCCATGATCGTTAAACTTGCTAAGAAATACAATGCCTCCATCATGGTAGATGATGCACATTCTTTGGGCATTCTCGGTGTTAATGGGGCGGGCACAGCATCCCATTTTGGTCTGACGGATAGTGTGGACCTAATTATGGGAACATTTTCCAAATCATTTGCCTCGCTTGGGGGTTTCATTGCAGCTGACAAAGAAACCATTCATTTTATCAAGCACAGTTCCCGCTCGCTGATATTCAGCGCCAGCATGACGCCAGCTTCCGCTGCGACCGTTTTGGCAGCAATGGATATCATGGAAAGTGAACCGGAAAGGATCCAACATCTTTGGCAAATCACAGAATATGCCTTAAAAGGTTTCAAAGCAGCTGGTTTTGACACCGGGAAATCGGCATCTCCTATCATCCCATTGTTTATTCGCGATGATATAAAAGCGCTAATACTCACAAAAATGTTACTTGAAGATGGCATTTTCGTCAATCCAGTCGTTTCGCCAGGAGTACCGAAAGAGGACAGCCTGATCAGATATTCCTTGATGGCCACCCATACCAAAGAACAAGTTGACATTTCCATCGAAAAAATAACAGCTGCAGCCAGGAGGCTTGGCATCCTGCAGCATGCCATGGATAGTGAACTTGTTTAACTGTCGTCATGCTGATTAAATGAAAAAGATCATCCTAATTACCGGTATCTCTTCCGGCTTCGGAAAAGAGACGGCTTCCTTGCTTGTGAAAGCAGGACATACGGTCTACGGAACTGTTCGTAAGCCGGTCGAAGCCGATTCTCCTGTGAATATGTTGATGATGGATCTGACCGATAGCAATTCAATTGCCAATGTTATTGAAACAATTCTTAAGAAGGAGGGCAATATTGATGTGTTAATCAACAATGCCGGAATGCATACTGGTGGGCCGATTGAAACTATGCCATTCGAGACTATCAAGCTACAGATGCACACCAATTTTTTAGGACTCGTTCAGCTAACCCAGACAGTTCTGCCAGTGATGAGAAAGCAAGGCGGTGGCACCATTGTCAATTTTGGCTCGATCGGTGGATTGATGGGTCTTCCCTACCAGGGCATCTACTCTGCAGGCAAATTCGCAATTGAAGGTTTCAGCGAAGCTCTCAGGATGGAAGTAAAAGAATTCAATATTAAAGTGGTGGTAATAAATCCCGGAGATTTTCATACCAGTAACTCTGCCAATCGCAGGGAATTTCTCGCTCCCTCCGGGGAAGGTGATCCTTACCAGACCCAGTTTGCTAAAACACTTGCCATTATCGAAACTGATGAATCAAAAGGCTGGGACCCACAGATTCTGGCAAAGAAACTAGTTCGCATTATTGAATGCAAAACCCCGTCTCATCGTTATATTATTGCCTCATTGGAACAAAAGCTTGCGGTTGTTCTAAAATACATCCTGCCAGGAAAGCTCTTCAGTAAGATCTTGAGTGACCATTACGGGACAAAATAAAGACCTTGAAACGCATACCTGACAGGTTTTGAAAACCTGTCAGGTGTGTGTTCACTACTACTAACTACTACATATTACTGCATGCAAAGGAAAATCTCGATTTCTCTGAGAATTATGTTGCTATTATTTGTCTTGTGGCTTCCCATCAGTTCACAATCACAAAACGCTACTACCTCTGTCAATACTCTTCTTTCTGCGACTGATCAACCTTTTGTTCAGGAGACCCATTCTGCTTTCAAAGTAGGAAAAGAGCGGGAGACAAACCAGGTGCGCAGCATTGCTGTCGACCGTGGCCAAAATATTTGGATTGCTACAGCAGCAGGGATATTTCAAAAAACAGCCCATGCTTCATCCTGGAATCCGATCATTTCCGGCAATGACCGTGGTCCCTCATACACTGTGGCTATGAAGTCTGACGGCACCATGCTGCTCGGA
This sequence comes from uncultured Bacteroidia bacterium, assembly GCA_903881215.1. Classification (GTDB taxonomy): domain Bacteria; phylum Bacteroidota; class Bacteroidia; order Bacteroidales; family Prolixibacteraceae; genus CAINVV01. The sequence continues at coordinate 12,713 of CAIRSO010000544.1, read as the reverse complement.
ACATGGAATGGGCTTTATTCCTACCGGGAAGGTGAACTCCATAAAGAGTCAGGACCCCAACCGCCAATCTCGGTTGTGACAACATCAGGCAATATAACTTATGCCTTAGGTCCTCATGGTATTTGGAAATGGACGAAAGGCTCATGGGAATTCCAGGACTACAAGATTTCGCGCGCAGTACGGGATGCTAAAATTGATGAAAATGACGACTTATGGATAGCCACTGATATAGGTCTATACCTCTGCAAAGAAGGGAAAATGGAACTTTTCCAGAATACAACGGAATTGATAAGTTGCTATGCCAAAGCTCTGGCTTTTGCTCCAAACCGGGATTTATGGGTTGGCGGTATGGGAGGTGTAACCATTCGCAGCAACCACAAAATGGTTAAAACTCTGACCACAAAAACGGAGTTGCCGTCAGCAGCGGTCCGTTGTATCGAAAAAGGACCAGATAGTTTGATGTGGGTAGGAACCGATGTTGGGGTAGTTCGTTTTGATAAGAACTACAACCATTCGCTGCGTTTCTCCAGGCGCTGGCTAACGGATAATTGCGTCAATGACATTGCCTTTGACCAAAAAGGGGATGCCTGGATCGCCACCGACAATGGCGTAAGTTGTATCCATCACAATTTGATGACACTGGCCGAAAAGGAGCAAAATTATTATGGTCAATTGATGAACAAACATATCCGCGATCCCTGGATTTGCGGAAATCTAAAATTGGATGTTCCGGGCGACACTTCATCCTGGCACAATACAGATGACGACAATGACGGTGAGTATACGGGAGGTTATCTGGCTATGGAGAGCTTTCGATATGCTGTCACCAAAAGCGAAGATGCGCGGATCAAAGCCCGCAAAGCCTTTGATTTTCTTGCTTTGCTGCAAACAGTAACTGGGACCGAAGGTTTCTTTGCCCGAACCATTGTTCCGGCCGACTGGAAAGAATTGAATGACCCTAACCGCACCTATACCCCTCAGCAGTTGGCCGAAGAGTTGGTTCTTGATCCACGATATAAACCGGTGGAGACGAGATGGCACAAGTCGGCCGACGGGAAATGGCTGTGGAAAGGCGATACCAGCAGCGATGAGATGGATGGTCATATGATGGGATATTTCTTCTATTATGAATATGCTGCCGGTGAATCCGAACGAAATCTGGTAAGGAAACAGGTGGGCAAAATCATTGACCGGCTGATGGAGACCAATTTCAATTTTGTTGATATCGATGGCAAACATACACGTTGGGGAGTCTGGTCGCCCGACCAGCTTAACGGTGACCCTGACTGGGCTTCAGAGCGCAGCCTTAACTCTTTCGAACTATTGGCCTATCTGAAGCTGGCTGCCCATATTACCGGAAACAATAAATACGAAAAGGCATATCGTCAGTTGATCGATAAAGAGGGCTATCTGGAGAATGCGGGCAGATTAAATGCCAAGAACCCTGCCTGGCAGATCTATTTCGACAGGACAATGGAAGGTTACCTCTTCCCTATCCTTTTGAAATACGAAACAGATCCAAAATTGCATCAATTTTATTCGCAGTTGATAGAAGAATGGATGAGCAGCCAGAATTCGGGTGAAAACCTTATCAACAATCTCACTTATGCACTTTCCACCGGCAAGCAGGTGAATGTTCAGCAAACATTGGAATTCCTGAGGGATGCACCACTGGATTTGGTCGATTGGTACATCGACCACACCATCCGGGAAGATGTGCAGATAGTTCGCACGCCCATTCTGGAAGAAATTCAGATCTCTGAATTACCACCTGCCAGTATTCGTGCTACGGTTCGATGGGATAAAAACCCGTGGGCTGCCATTAGCGGAGATACCAGAAGGGTCCGTGAACCGGTATTCTGGTTGTGGCCGTACTGGATGGCACAGTACCTGGAAATAATTAAAAATTAATATTTACAGAAGACATTCAAATTCTCCCTTAGATTTGTGTTCAAATTTTACCGAATGCCTAAGTCTCTTTTACTGTTTCTATTGTTTATCGTACTGATGTTTTCCCATTTCACCAACCGAGTGTTTGCTCAGGAGGTGTTCGCTCCTGAAAGTTCCGATACCCTTGCAGCACAAAGAATTCCTGAAATAGTTGTAACTGCCAATCGACATGGATCGATCAGACTTTTTACCCCTGAAGCCATCACTTCTGTCGGGAGCAAAACCATTCAGAAATTTCAGCTACGCACTGCTCCCGAGGCACTCATACAATCGGCAGGTGTTTTCGTTCAAAAGACCAATCATGGCGGAGGTTCACCCTTTCTGCGCGGATTAACCGGAAACCAGACCCTGCTACTCGTCGACGGAATACGGCTCAGTAATGCCACCATGAGATATGGACCCAACCAATACTTTAATACAATAGATCTTTTTGGAATTGAAAAGATTGAAGTTCTGCGAGGTGGAGGATCTGTTCAATATGGCTCTGATGCCATGGGTGGTACTGTTCAGAGCTTCAGCCATGAAATTGAGACAAGCGAAAAGACGAAATTTGGAAGTACAGTGCTCTCAAGAATTGCCACACAGGGGATGGAACAGAGTCTGCACAGTCGAATCAATTTCAGCAATAAAAAAGTTGCATTTACCGGAGGAGCAACCTGGCGCAATTTTGGGGATCTGGTTGGAGGCGACACAACAGGAAGGCAAACTCCGACAGCCTATAAAGAACTGGACTTTGATCTGAAAGGGAAAATTATACTTTCTTCCTCCTCATGCCTGACCATGGTGTATCAAAATGCGCACCAGCGAAATGTACCTGTCTACCACAAGATCGTTCTCGAAAACTATGCAGTAAATGAAATGGATCCCCAGAAAAGAACCCTGGCCTATCTAAGGCTAAATCAGGATATCCGGGATGGCATTTTAAAATCAGTAGTGATCACAGCCTCTTACCAGAAAAATGAGGAGGGAAGAAATCTGCGCAAAAATGGCTCAAATAACTATCGAATTGAAAATGACAAGGTAAGAACTCTCGCACTTTCAGGGGAAGTTTTTATGTTGAACGAAAACGGTTGGTCGTCAAACAGCGGTATGGAGATCTACCATGATCAGATCAATAGCATCCGAAATGACAGAGATCTTTTGACCTTTACTGATGTTTTAAAAAGAGGTTTATATCCAGATGGTGCCACCATGACAAGTATGGCTGTTTTCAGCCTTCACACTTTGGAGCTGCCACACTGGACAATCACTGCAGGTACACGTTTCAATTTGTACGTAAATAAGGTTGAGGACAAAGATCTGGGGATGATCACATTGAACCCTTCGACTCTTGTGGGCAATGCTGCATTGTTAAGAAAGATAAATAAGAACTCCAATCTCTTTGTATCGTTAAACTCGGGTTTCAGGGCGCCTAATATCGACGATCTTGGTACGCTGGGAATAGTTGATTTCAGGTACGAGACACCAAATTTTAAACTCAAACCGGAACATTCCCTGCAATACCAGATTGGCTACAAATATAAGAATCGAAGAATCCATGGAGAAATATACCTATACCGAAATAAACTTTATAACCTGATCGTGCGTAGCAAAGTTGCCGGTAACTCCATCGAAGGGTATCCTGTTTATCAAAAAGAAAACGTTGAAAGAGCTTATGTTCAGGGAGCTGAAACTGCATGGGATCTTGAGCTCACCAAAGCATTTTTACTTAGTGGGAATCTAACATATACGTATGGCCAGAATCTGACAAAAAACGAACCAATGCGTCGAATACCTCCTTTATTCGGTCGGCTAGCGGTTGAGTACAGCCTAAAAAAATGGGATGTGAATCTGGAATGGCAAACTGCCGGGAAGCAATCCCGATTGGCCGCCGGCGACAAGGAGGACAATAGGATTCCTGAGGGCGGCACTCCCGGTTGGAATGTTTTTAATATCAATGCCAGTTATGTATTGCGCAATTTCACTTTTGACCTACGTTTTATCAACCTTTTCAACAAGGATTACAGGTACCATGGATCAGGGGTGAATGGATATGGTCGATCAGCTATTCTTTCGTTGATCATACAAATCTAAAAATGGCAAGAATGACTTTCAGGTCCCTAAATCATTTTTTGTCCAGAACGTTAATGCACCGGAAAAATCTTTTGGCATAGGTACCAAATGCTAAATCACTAATGATTATTCCCCTTTTCTGACTGGAGGCGGAGTGAATAAATTTCGAATGAAGTCCGTTAGCCTCGCATACGATCCCAACATGCCCTATCCTGGCTTTGTTTCTGAAACTGTAAAAAACCACCACATCGCCGACTTTAAACTCCTCCGGTTTCAAATCTGTTCCAATGGATTTAAACTCTCCGGAGCTACGGGGCAGACTAACATGAAAATTATTGAACACAAAATTGACAAAGCCTGAACAGTCAAAACCTTTCTTAGGGTTTGAACTTGCATAATGATATGGCGTACCCAGATATTTTTTGGCAAAGGAAATAAGCTCCTCCCGATCGATGGTAATAGCAGATTTTTCAATTATCTTCTGAGCTGCCTCCTGTGCCTGAACACGCGACTGCACGATGGAAGTAATCAACATGATTATAACAAGAATGGAAATTCGCTTTTGCATGCTGATCATTTTTTCAGAAAGTTCCCAACCGGGGCTGGTGCAATTGGATGACATCCACAAATATAAACAACCAAACAGACAAAACAATAAATTGCCGGATTTGGAAACTAAACTTCAGAACAAATACCGGAATCTTCAATTTCCAAAATCCTAATTGGTACATTCAAATTTATAATCCTTATCTTTAAAACGATTTAAAGGATAACTTGTTTTATTTACGAGCTGTCCGGTGGATCCGGAATAACTACATAACGACTACGTATTACCATTAATAATCCTCCATGAGAACCTGCATCTCTCTGCTGTTCGTTCTGGTGATTTCTATATATTCAAATTCTCAAATCATACTACTAAAATGCAAAACGACAAAACTAAGACACAACTATCACGCAGAAATTTTCTGAGAGGAGCGGCTTCCGGTACAGCTTTGCTGGCTCTGGCACCGGCTACCAATCTTTTCGCTAACACACTCAGATCAGGCACTGCCTGGACGGAAGATGCGACGAAGTTTAAAATTCACATGATTGGTCAAGCGCACATTGATCCTGTTTGGCTTTGGAGCTGGTCGGAAGGAATATCTGTTGTGCACAGCACTTTTCAGTCCGCTCTCGACCGAATGAAGGAGACGCCCGATTTTAAATTTACCGCCAGCTCGGCACTGTTTTATCAATGGGTGGCTGAGAATGATCCTAACATGCTCAAGGAGATCCGTAAAAGGGTCGAAGAGGGTCGCTGGAGTTCTGTAGGTGGATGGTGGGTCGAGCCCGACATGAATATCCCATCCGGCGAAGCCATGGTCAGGCAAGGACTTTATGGCCAGCTCACCTTGCAGAAACTACTTGGTCATCGGTCAACGGTTGCCTACAATCCGGACTCCTTCGGTCATACCGGCAACCTCCCACAGATCATCAAACTGCAGGGGATGGAAAACTACATCTTCATGCGTCCGGGTATCCGTGAAAAAACAATTCCCGCCGACCTGTTCTGGTGGGAAGGCACCGATGGGACCAAAGTGTTGACTTACCGCATTCAGTTTGGCTACAACGACAGTGGATCGGTTCGTACCAGGGTGGAGAATCTGGTGGCGCAATATGGCAATCAGCCCATGAAAAGCTTTATGGCTTATTATGGTGCCGGCGACCATGGCGGCGGGGCAACAAAAATTAATATCAGCTCCATCAATGAGCTGAAAGTTGAGAAAGGTGCTCCTACAGTGGTTTACAGTACTCCCGAAGCTTATTTTAAGGAGGTACATGCGGATAAAAGCCTCAACCTGCCAACCATCAACGATGACCTTCAGCACCATGCTGTTGGGTGTTATACCGCCGAATCTGAAATCAAAAAAGGCAACCGCCAGTCGGAGGCTGCTCTGGTGACTGCCGAGAAAGTTGCCGCGATTGGTTCTGTGGCCTGGGGGGCGCACTATCCGAAGCAGGAACTAACGGCTGCCTGGCACAAGGTGCTCTTTTTGCAGTTTCACGATAGCCTGGCAGGATCTTCTCTTTTCGACCATTCACAGAGTGCCCGGGAGGGATTCGGGTATGCGCTGGATGCAGCCCACCAGGCCACTTTTATGGGTGTGCAGAAACTTGAATGGCAGGTTGCTACAGAAGATCCGGAATCACAATATTTGCTGGTATTTAATCCGCATGCCTGGGAAGTTAATGGCAAAGTGGAGTACGACTTCAACTGGAACAGCAGTCACAAGTCATCCAGAGTGGATGATGAGACGGGCACTGCCCTGCCCCACCAATGGACACCGGGCTCTTCAGAGGCTGGCAGCAGAAAGAAATTAGTGGTTAGCATGAAAGTTCCTCCAATGGGTTACCGCCAGATCCGCCTTTGGGATGCTGAGAATCCAACCCCAAAAAGCGTTGTGAAAGTAACTGAGAATACTTTGGAAAATGATCTGATTAAGGTTAGAATCTCCTATAACGGCACTATCGGTATATTCGACAAAGTAACCGGGAAAGAGCTGTTTTCGGGAGGTGATACCGGATGCAAGGCTGTCATTATTGACGATCCAAGTGATACCTGGAGCCACGATATCAAAACTTTCAACAAGGAGATTGGCGCATTTGGCAATGCCACCATTAAAGTTTTGGAAGAAGGTCCTTTGCGTGGAAAAATTCGTTCGGTTGCCACCTACGGCAACTCAACTTTGACCATCGACTGGATCCTCTATGCTGATTCTAAAAATCCGGAGGCAGCTGTCACCCTCGACTGGCACGAGCACCTGAAAATGGTCAAATTTTCCTTCCCGGTCGAGGTGGAATCCCCGGTAGCAACTTATGAAACGTCTTATGGAACAATTGTTCGTGCGACCAATGGGGATGAGGATCCCGGTCAGCGGTGGATTGATGTGACCGGGAAACGAGGCTCTGTCAACTATGGATTATCGGTCTTCAACGATGCCAAATACGGTTACAGCATTGCCGGAAGCGATCTTCGTATTTCGGTGGCACGGTCGGCGGTTTATGCACACCACAATCCAAAAGTGCTTGACATGAAAGCTGAACACCTTTGGATGGATCAGGGCATCCAGACGCTCCGCCTGATGCTGGTGCCTCACGTCGGAAACTGGCAACACAGCAACATGGTGAGATTAGCAGAGGAGTTTATGGCGCCTTCCGTTCCGATATACCAGGGAATCCACAGGGGAACCAAGCCAAAATCAGGCTCCTTCCTTTCGGTGGATGCGCAAAATATCATTGTATCAGCGGTTAAGCAGTCTGAAATAGGTGAAGACCTCATACTGCGCTGTGTAGAAACCAACGGAATGGCAGTTACAGCCAATCTGGATCTTGGTTTTGCGAAGAAGAAATGGAGTGGCAATTTCAGGCCATACGAGATCAAAACACTACGTATAAATGCCAAATCAGGAAGTATCAAAGAGGTAAATTTGTTGGAAGAATAGAGCAAAAAATATTACACAGAGATCCACAGAGAAGCACAGAGTTACACGGAGGTTATTATTCTCTGTGTATCTCTGTGAACCTCTTTCTTCCTCCGTGTAATATCGATTTTCGGACAAAACAAAATCTAAGAAAGCAGCTAAAAATAACTAACAAGGTAAAATCAACATGAAAAGAAAAAATAGTTTCTTACTGACAGCATGTCTGATAATCTTTTCTTATCCAAATCTTTCAGCCCAGAAAAAAGACACCATCCAGGTGGTAGGACATGCCCACATGGACATGAACTGGCTTTGGACATACTCTGAAACCATGCAGATGTGCAACGACAACCTTCGTCAGGTTGTTGCTTTCATGAAGGAATTTCAAGACTACACCATGGTGCAGAGTCAGGCGGCAGTCTACAATTTTGTTGAAATGGTCGATCCACCTCTGATGGTGCAAATCAGAAAATATGTACAGGAAGGACGGCTAGAACCAGTCGGTGGCATGTGGACAGAAGGTGACATGAATCTTTCTTCCGGCGAAGCGATCACCCGCTCCTTTCTGCTTGGGCAGCGTTATTTTCAAAGCAAGCTCGGGAAGATGGCCAAAGTGGGCTGGTTGCCTGACAATTTTGGACACATTTCACAGATGCCTCAGATCCTCCAACTTGCAGGATGCAATTCATATTATTTTCACCGATGCAAACCCTATGTGGGAACTTTCTGGTGGGTCGCGCCTGATTCTTCCAGGGTTTTATGCTACGGCAATGAAGGCTACAACGGCGACATAAATAAAGAGATGAAGGAGGATATTCAAAAATTCTCTCCCGAAAAACGGAGGATCCTTCAGATTACCGGAGTCGGCGATCATGGTGGCGGACCGACCCGTGCAAACATCGACATGGTTCACCAACTTGATAAGACACCTGGTTATCCTGCCGTCAAATTTGCCACCGCAAGTGATTTTTTTAGGCAATCGGCACTTGAAATGGACGGTCGACCGACACACCGTGGAGAGATGCAGTTTATCTTCGAAGGATGCTATACCAGCGTAGCCGGAATCAAAGAAGGAAACAGAAACAGCGAAAATTCTCTCTTTGCCGGCGAATTCTTCAATACTTTATGTTGGCTTAATGGGGAAAAATATCCGGCAGATGATTTGCGCAATCTCTGGCAGACGGTAAATTTCAATGAGTTTCATGACATCCTGCCCGGATCGGCTATCAATGAGGACAACAAAGAGGCGGTGTCACGTTACAGTGAAGTTTTGAGAAAAAGTACTGAGCTCCGTAACAATGCCTTCCGAAAAATGGCAGACGAGGTGAAGTTTCAGACTGGCCTAGGGCAACCCATTGTAGCCTATAACCTTCAGCCGTTAGGCAGTAAAAAGATTGTAGAGGCAAGCGTTTTTTCCAATGAAGAACCGGCGACTGCAAAAATTGCTAACTGGGGCAATTACTATGATTCCAAAAAAATCAAACCTGTCGACAAGGGTCAGGGGAATGTGCCGACCGTGATGGTACGTGATGCAGCCGGGAAAACCTATCCGGCGCAGATCGTATGGGGGAAATGGACTCCTCCCGGATATACTTCCAAAGTTCAGTTTGTAGTAGACGATATGCCCGCCGGGGGATATAAAACTTTTTATGTCGATATGAGTAAACCCGGCGAATTCAACCAACCCATCCCATTCAGTCAGAATACTTTCGAAACGGATTTCTTTACAGTGAAATTTGATCTTAAAACCGGCGGAATTGTTGGCCTCTTCGACAAACGCACCCAAAAGGAATTCGTTCGGGAAGGTGGTCAGTTGAACCAGCTTAAGATGTACCTCGAAGACAAAAAAGGCGGAATGAAATCCTGGACCCTCAATAAGATTGTTAAGCAGGAGGTTGTCAGCAAGGTGGTCAGCGTTAATGTTGTGGAAAACGGTCCGGTGAGGGCATGCGTTGAAACAGTGAAAAGTTGGGGGAAATCCCGGTTCATCGAACGCACCATAATTTACCGCTCCTATCCCCGCATCGATTACGACATGGAGGTTCACTGGCTGGAAACCGGCAGTGACTCGACAGATTCACCCATGCTTCGCGCTATTTTTCCGCTGGCAATGGACAACCCGAAATTTTTCTCTCAAGTACCTTTTGACGTAGTGGAAAGACCGGTGGATGGGAAAATCAACGGGAAAGATGCGCCATCCTGGCTAAAGTCACAAACAGATGTTTATGGTCTTAAACCCGAAAAAGGAGATGGACAAGAGGTACCTACACAAAAATGGGTGGATATTACTGATGGCAAAGTAGGCATCGCTCTGCTAAATAAAACAAAATATGGTCATTCATTTTTGAAAGGAGATCTCCGTCTCACATTGATGCGCACAGGAGGAGAACCGGATATCTATCCCAATCTCGGAAAATTCAACATCAGTTATTCGCTCTTTCCACATGCCGGAGATTGGAAAAGTGGTGTTTTAGCGGAAGGTGAAGACTTTAATGTTCCGGTTTACGCAGCCGAACCTCCGTCTCTTGCATTGGTTAAGACACACGCAACCCGTCCGGAGGAGGCTTCATTCTTCTCGTTAGATTCAAAAGCAGTGACACTTTCAGGTATCAAGAAAGCCGAAGACGGAAAGGAACTAATCATCCGATTGGCAGAAATGGAGGGAAAAGATATCACCGTACAATTGAATGTACCGGTAAAAATAGCAAGTGCCAGACGATTAAATATTATCGAATTGCCAATTGATAAAAAAGAACAGCCAATCATAACAGGAAACATGATAAGGGTTAAAATCAGGGCTCATGAAATTGTGACCCTGGGAATAATACCTATTTTGAATTCTTATTAGTCCTTGTAAAATAATGGTTTTCAAAGCCAGCAGTACTGGTAAAAACCATCTTTATTAAATTGCGTCTGCCTTTCCAAAAAAAGAAGCAACACGTCTGGATTATTGTACCAATATTTGGTAACTTTGAAAAAAAGTAATTTATGAGTAGAAACACTTCAATATCAATAGGAGACTACTTTGATAGTTTTATACAAAATAGAATATCAGCCGGAAGATTTAAAAACGCCAGTGAGGTTGTCCGGGCTGGATTAAGGCTTTTGGAAGAGGAAGAGAATCGAATTATTGCATTAAGGGAGGCCATTCAAGAAGGGATTGGTAGCGGAATAGCTTACAATTTCAATCCTGAGTCACATTTAAAAGAATTAAAAGATAAAAAGAGATTGAATGGCCAAGTATAAATTAACAAATAAAGCAGTTGATGATTTAACTGAAATTTGGAATTATACTTTTAATAAATGGTCTGAAAATCAGGCAGACAAGTATTATCGTACGCTTTTGGAAAACTTTAACGAAGTTGCTTATAACCCAGAGTTAGGGAAAAAATATTCAGTAGTTACAGAAAACTTATTGGGTTATAGAACAGGAAGACACATCATTTTTTACTTGAAAAATGAAGAAAATGAAGTTGAAATCATAAGAATATTACATGAACAAATGGATTTGAAGAATAGATTATTAGAATAAACTCGCAAAGTACCCTATTAAAATTAGTTTTAGTTAGAAATATTATTCCATACAATTGTTTGACGCTGAAATTAACCATTATGATAACAAAACTCACATTGACCATCGAAGAATCTGTGATCGAAAATGTAAAGCAGTATGCAATGCAGAAGGGAACGAGTTTATCTAATCTGGTTGAAACCTATTTAATAGTTATTTCCAATGAGTCTGTTTGTGCTGAACCTGAATTGTCCCCGATGGTAAAATCCCTGAAAGGATCATTCAAAGCTCCCATTGATTTTGATTACAGAAACAATCTATCAAAAAACTTGTCAGACAAATACTTACCGATTGTGAAATGTACCGATTGACAAATTATAAATTAAAACCCATGAAAAAAACACTGAAAATCAGCTTAATTGGACTTTTATTATTGACCCTGAGCCTGCAAACCATGGCACAGTCAAATTACAAAACAGAGACTCCGGAACAGAAATCCAAGCGGATGGCCTGGTGGACCGATGCCCGTTTTGGCATGTTCATCCATTGGGGTTTGTATGCCCTGCCTGCCAGGCACGAATGGGTCAAGAACTACGAAAAGATGACCAACGAGCAGTACCAAAAATATTTCGAAGAGTACAATCCAGATCTCTACAATCCGAAAGAATGGGCACGTATGGCCAAAGAGGCCGGTATGAAATATGTGGTTCTAACTGCCAAACACCACGAAGGGTTCTGCAATTTTGATTCAAAATTTACAGATTACAAAACCACCAATACCAAATTTGGAAGGGATGTTATCAAGGAATATGTTGAAGCACTTAGAGGTGAAGGGCTAAAGGTTGGCTTCTATTACTCACTGATCGACTGGCACCACCCTGATTACACTATTGACAGGGTACATCCGCAACGCCAGGAGTCGGATTCGGCCTATGTCAGACTGAACAAAGGCAAAGACATGTCCAAATACCGCGAATACATGAAAAATCAGGTTCGTGAGCTTCTAACCAATTACGGACAGATTGATGTGATCTGGTTCGATTTCTCCTTCCCAGGTAAGAATGGGAAAGGCAAGGATGATTGGGATTCTGAGGGTTTGCTTAAATTGGTTCGTCAGCTTCAACCCAATATCATCGTTGACGACCGGCTGGATCTGAAAGACAAAGATTACGGATGGGATTTTGAATCTCCCGAGCAGTACAAAGTTGAGAAATGGCCGGAACGCAATGGTCAGAAAGTGTATTGGGAAACCTGCCAAACTTTCTCGGGGTCGTGGGGTTACTACCGCGATGAGACAAGCTGGAAGAATCCTGCCCAGTTGCTGGAACTATTGATCGAATCAGTTGGGAAAGGCGGAAACCTATTGTTGAACGTTGGTCCAACCGCCCGCGGACTATTTGATTATCGTGCCCAGGATCGCCTGAAAGCCATGGGTGAATGGATGAAATACAACAATCGCTCGATTTATGGATGCACCGAAGCACCTGCCGGGTTCGTCGCTCCAGACAATACTTTGCTTACCTACAATGCCAATACCAAGAGATTGTACATTCACCTTCTTGCCTATCCTATGGGCAACCTGAAGATGAAGAACATGGCCGACAAGATCAAATACGTCCAGTTCCTGCATGATGCATCCGAAGTCAAATACCGTACCGGGAAAGATGAAGAGAGCCAGTCTGTCAATTTGCAGCTTCCGGTGTTGAAACCACCGATGGAAATCCCTGTGATAGAGG
>CAIRSO010000543.1 GCA_903881215.1 uncultured Bacteroidia bacterium | reverse complement strand
GTACTCCACACTCTTAATACTCCGAACTTCGGAGTCCTTAACTTTAAGTACTCCAAACTCCAAGTACTCCACACTCTTAATACTCCGAACTTCGGAGTCCTTAACTCTAAGTACTCCAACTCTAAGTACTCCACACTCTTAATACTCCGAACTTCGGAGTCCTTAACTCTAAGTACTCCAAACTCCAAGTACTCCACACTCTTAATACTCCGAACTTCGGAGTCCTTAACTTTAAGTACTCCAAACTCCAAGTACTCCACACTCTTAATACTCCGAACTTCGGAGTCCTTAACTCTAAGTACTCCAAACTCTAAGTACTCTAAGTACTAATAGAAGTCCACATTCGCGAAACTGCGCCGTATTCCCCGGGAATATTTCACCTTCGGATATCCGACAATCAATACCAGTCCCTCGCGACTTTTAAATCGGATATTGTATTTTTCCCGGAACGCTTTCACGCCAAATCCGGATTGAAGGAAAGGATGGATAGCTCCCAGCATGCAACTTCCCAGACCCAGTGATTCGGCGGCAGTCATGGCATAGGTAGCAGCGATGATAGGGTCGGCAGGATCGCAATAGGGAGATCCATAAAAGTAGATGGCGACTGGTGCATCATAAGTGACCACATCTTCCCCTTTTTTCATGGAACCAATGTAGATATCGAAAACAGGACGCATGAATTTTTTAAAGAAGCGTATGGTCTTGCTATCGTAAAAGGGAGTCATCAAAGCCATAAACCACCAGGATACAAACCACCTGTTTTTATCAAGCAATGTGCAAAAGTCGGACGAAAATTGTCTGACTTTTTCTTTTCCATGCAGAACCAACAGGTTAACATCTGATGGTGGAAGACCCATCGGGGCAGTTTTGGCAGCTTCGATAATCTGGTCAATGGTTTCCCTTGGAACGGGTATATCCTTGAATTCACGGATACTTCGGCGCTCTTGCAACAGTTGCATAAGCGATTGATAGTCGGCCTTGGCGTTTGATTCACCAAGTGGAAATAGATCATCAGGAGTGAGACATCTGCCCTTCACTTGAATTGCGCCTTCGGGGCAGATGGCCATGCAGTGGCCGCAAGCAATGCATCCAAAGAGAGGCTGAGCAAGGAGCGCCGCCTTTCCGTCAACAATCGTGAATTCGAAATCTTTGCAGACATTCACACATTTTCCGCAACCTTTGCATTTGGAATGGTCGATGGTGACTATTGCTGCCTCTTCAGTTCTGCTGGTTGGAATAGACATGGGTTTCAGGGTTAAAGTGTTACCCCTAAGATAAGAAAAAAGTGCCTAAAGTGACTAAAGTGCCTAAAGTATTTCGCAACAAGCTTGATTCGTGTGGAATTGATTGGGATGAAATAAGGTGAAAACAATTGCATGAATTATCACCAATGAGAACCGTTCAATATAGTTCATTTTTATTTTTTTATCTTTACTAAGAAAGGCAAAAATGGTAGACTATAAACAAATAACAACCCTAGTTTAGTGAAGTTCCTGGTGGACATCTTTAGTTGAGCCTTGAAATTTAAAATTATATTGAAGTAAGTAATTGGAAAGAATCTCATATGATATTCAATTGTGAATAGAATTTTAGTCTTTGCGTTTTCGTTGTTTGCTTACCTTGCAGGTATTTGTCAATCAGTTGATACGTTGATTTATCGTGTTACTGTTGAATCTTCTGCAAAAATTGATAAGTATTTTACAAGGGATTCTATATGGCGTGGTGCTGATGGAGCTTCTTCCATTGATCTTGAAAATGGAAAGATTTTATGGCTTTTCAGCGACAGCTTTATCGATCCCAACGCCTGCGGGGCCAGGAAGAATTCAATCATGGTTAGAAACAGCATCGCCCTGCAAGATGGCAACAATCTGAATACTGCCATCCCAAGATATTATTGGGGGCAATCGGGAGGCAAGCCGGACTCTTTTTTTAAGATTCCCGGCAAATTCTGGTTTTGGACAGGACATGGAACTCGAATCAAAGACAAGTTGATTGTCTTTTTAATGGAGATAAAAGCAGTAAAAACCGGACTTGGTTTTGAGGCATATGGCTGGTATGTGGTTGTCATTTCAAATCCTGATGATCCTCCGTCTCAATGGAAGATGAGCTACAAGAAGGGTCCTGAAACCTATGGCACTATCGCGGGTTCTGCCGCTGTATTAAAAGACGAAAAGTATCTCTATGCTTATGGGGCGGTTGAGCCTTCCACCCATGAGGTTTATTTGTTGCGTTGGAAGTTAAAAGATGCCTATTCTGAGAATTTTTCTAAACCGGAATGGTGGATCAAAGATGACTGGGCTGAAAGGAAATCAAAAATGCCGGTTCCGGAACCTTTGTTCATTGGAGGAACTGAATATTCTGTTCATTACGACAAGACGCTAAAGAAATTTATTCAGATTCAGTCGTTTGGATTTGGGGAAGGGCAGATTGGGCTACTAATGTCTGATAGTCTGCAAGGTAAATGGACAGAACCTTACCTGTTTTATACGCCTTCCTACCGAGGGGTGAAAAGGCCATTCATGTATTCAGCAAAAGTCCATCCTGAATTGAGTGGAGATGGAATTTACATCACCTACAATGTTAATAGCTTTGATTTTGGGGAATTAATAGAGAATCAGACGATCTATTATCCCAAATTTATTCATGTTAAAATTGAAAGGAAAGTGCCACACTGACCCAATTTTGGATCGCCTTCAATCCTGTTGCCTCAATCCTGCCCGCAATGAAAAACTCTGGGCACACAAAATTTGACGGATGTAATAAAGTTTCCAAAGTTGATATTTAAGTTCAATTATTGAACCTACGTATCAACTTTGGAAACTTTTTAAGTTTACGTATAAATTTTTAGAACTTTTATATTTATTGAAACAAAGTCAGAAACCTATGAGGCGGCGGAGTCTCGAAGCTGAGTTCTTCGCCGGTGATCGGGTGTTTAAAGGCCAGAATGTTGGCATGAAGACAAGTGCGGCGCAATGGATTTAATTTGGAGCCATATTTTTTATCACCCGCAACAGGGTGTCCCAACTCTTTCATGTGCACCCGAATCTGGTTTTTGCGGCCGGTTTCAAGTTCTACCTCCAGAAGTGAAAATTCTTCACCTCTCTTTAGTACTTTGTAATGCGTAATGGCTTCATCTCCTTCTCCAGGCACTTTTGTCGAATACATGAAAAGCATCTTATTCTCCTTCAGGAAAGAACGGATGGTATCCTCGTCGTTTTCTACATAACCCTCAACCACAGCGATATAGGAACGCCTGATAACTGCTTCCTGCCACTCTTTCTGCATGATCTCCTGAACCTTTTCACTCTTGGCAAACATCATTACTCCTGAAGTATCCCGGTCGAGCCTGTGCACCACAAAGATGCGGTTGGTTGGATCTTCTTTCTTGACGTGGGTACTCAGGATAGAATAGGTGGTCAGAAGTTTCTCCTTGGCGGTAGCGATAGAAAGCATACCTGCCTCTTTATCAATGACGATCAGGTAAGGATCCTCAAACAAAATGCGCACTCCGCGAAGACGCGTTTGTTCAGGAACTACTCCCCAGTTTATTGTAACGAGCTGATTGGGCTCAAGCGGAAAGTCGAACTGAGTAATGGTATGTGTCCCAACAGATACTTGCCTGTGAGCGAGCAATGACTTGATTGTTGTACGGCTTTTCCCTTTCAGTTGTTCGATCAAAAACTCCATCAATCGAGAGGGCTTGGCGACTGTCAGCTGAGTTAACTTGTCTTTCTGTTTGCCTACCGGTTTTGTACTCATTGCGGGTTTTGAGGTGGGGTGAAATTTATTTCGGACAGGAAAGAGTCAAAGGATTCATCGTATTTGAACCCCTTTGAAGCCAGGAGGTCGTAGAATTTTTTGATGGTTTTTGCACTTTCCCGTTTCGGGTAATTTTCGATGTATTTAAGGTAGGAGTCCTGGTAAACCGGCTCCAGCATCTTCGTATTGGGGGTAAAGAGAGGAAGTTGTTCCATCCCTGAAAGATAGGATGTTAACGCATCTATATATTGGGCTTGAATCTCATCTTTTGCCACATATTCAGGGTTTTTTAGCATAAAATCTTCCAATGCCACTATCTGAAGGGCAAGGGAATCAGGAGGGGAGACAGGTTGATTGTTGATCGTGTAAAATCCCTTTGCCAGGCTGATTTTTGTTTGCAAGTAGCTTTTACTGCTCGCAGTAAGAACGCCATTCAGATGATCCAGGACAAACTTCATATCAGGCTCAAGATAAAAATCACCTTCCCGGTAGTAAATATTTATGCCATGCGAAGCAAGAAGTGAGATCAATTTTTGGGCTTCCGTCCGATCTTCCTTGTTCTCAAATTGCTCCATCAGCTTGCGATTTCCCAACAGTTTATCTGAATAATACTCTTGCATCACCGATGTCATAAATTCATTGAAAGAGATAAGCATTGAATCCCTGCTCAAGGAGTCAGCCTTATTGTTGGTGAAAATTGTTAGCGCGCGGTCAATGTTTTGAAGATCATTTATGTCAAAATCCTCCAGAATGTTACTGTAAGCTGTATTGGAAGGTACCGTAATCTGCGATAGCCTAAAGGCATTCATTACATCACTTTTGGCCGCAGTAGAATCTCCGGCAGGTTTTTTATCCGGTTGTTTTGAAAAACAGCCAATTAATAAAAGCGGAACAGCTACCAAACAGACAAATAATCTGCTGTATTTCATGATGAAACCTAACGGGATACCTTTTGCCATATTTATTTTAATCTTTCCTGTATTGCTTTGCTTTCTTTTTCAAAACCGGGTTTGTTCAGCAGCGCGAACATATTTTTCTTGTAGCTTTCTACGCCTGGCTGGTCAAACGGATTTACATCGAGGATGTAACCACTTATACCACAGGCAATTTCGAAGAAGTAAATCAGTTGTCCCAGATAATATTCATTTAACTTGGGTATAGAGATCCTGATATTGGGAACACCGCCATCCACATGGGCAATCGAAGTGCCTAGCTCAGCCATTTTGTTTACTTCATCAACTCGTTTACCTGCCAGGAAATTTAATCCGTCGAGATCAGCTTCATCTTCCGGTACAAGCACCTCGTAATCTACCTCTTCAACAGATAAAACTGTTTCAAACAAGGTTCTTTCACCTTCCTGAATGTATTGTCCCATTGAGTGAAGATCGCTGGAAAAGTCGACGCTGCTTGGATAGATACCTTTGTTCTCTTTGCCTTCGCTTTCGCCATAAAGTTGTTTCCACCATTCGGCGAAGAAGTGAAGTTTCGGATTATAGTTGACCAGTATTTCAATTTTCTTGCCGGATTGGTAAAGTGCATTTCTGGTGGCAGCATACTGGCAAGCAAGATTTTCTTCGTATGGAACGGTCGCATCACAGGCTTTTTCCATATCAATGGCACCTTTGACCAGTTCACGAATGTCAAAGCCAGCCATTCCTATGGCAATCAGTCCGACGGGGGTAAGCACAGAATAGCGGCCACCGACATCATCGGGTATCACGAAAGTTTTGTATCCCTCCTCTTTGGCAAGTTTTTTAAGAGCCCCTCTTTCCTCATCTGTCACGGCGATGATTCTTTTTCGGGCTTCATCGATACCATATTTTTCTTCAAGATCCTGCTTCAGCAAGCGGAAAGCGAGGGCTGGTTCTGTGGTTGTACCTGATTTGGAAATTACCGTGCAGGCCCAATCTTTGCTATCAAGCAGATCGCGTAGTTCGAACAGATAATCCTCGCTGATGTTTTGTCCGGCGAAGACAATAAGCGGTGCCTCAAAGGAGCCTTTTATGGCAGCGAATGAGTCAGAAAGTGCATCAATGACGGCTTTTGATCCGAGGTAGGAACCGCCGATGCCAATAACGACAAAGACTTCGAGATGTTTGACCTGAAGTTTTTGAACGGTTTTTTCTATATCTGCCAGTTCAACTTCAGAAATTGCTCCCGGAAGATCGACCCAGCCCAGAAAGTCACTGCCTTTGCCGGTTTTCTTGTGCAAGGCAAGGTTGGCTGCCTCAGCCTGAGTTTTAAATCCGTCTATTTTGGCTTTTGGAACAAAGCTGTATACGTTGTTGAAATTAAGAGAAATGTTCTTCATTATTTGTTGCTTTTGTTGTGTTATTATTTGTTGAACAGGCTGTTAGCTGTTTACTTTTAGCCTATGATATTTTTATTATTTGTTCATTCCGTCCGAAAGCACCTAAATTTTCTTTTTGAAATGCTACCGCGGACGGTGGTCTCCCTGCATTCCTTTTCCAGGGGTTCCACCTCTGGCTACAAACAGTTCGCCACTCCGTGGCTAAACCCCAATTTTGCACGTATCCATTTCTCCGTTTCTCTGTTTCTCTGTTTCAACTAGGACGGCCACATAGGGCAGCCCCTGCATCTCACACTCTCATCATCCCTTTCTCCCAGTCTCACACTCTCATCATCCCTTTCTCCCAGTCTCCC
>CAIRSO010000542.1 GCA_903881215.1 uncultured Bacteroidia bacterium | reverse complement strand
TGGTAAGCTGGAATTTTAAGCACATTGTAAATATTAAAAGGATTAGAGGATACAATGGGATTAACATGAAGAATGGATATCCTTCGATAGAGATTCGTTCACCAAAAGATTTAATTGATTATGAAAACGACTAAAGATTTTGATTGTGTGAAAATGATGCGGGATATCCGTGATAAAGTTAATTCTGAGATTGTTAAAATGGATTCTGCCCAAATTATAGAGTACTTCCGTAAAAAATCGGAGGAATACGAAATGAAATACGGCCAACAGGCCAAAGAGGCAAATAAGTATTGAATAGAGAATCCTATTTTGAGAATTTGCGAGATCACTTCTATGTAAAACCCTTATGAATTCTACATTTTGATGGTTTTTCAGGAGTCCGATTCAGACAATCATTTCCGAAGCTTTTGCAGAAAAATCTTGTTGTCCAGATCTCCCTTGGAACAGGCTTTACTTCAAATCCAGATCAGCTTCCCCATAGACCTCTTTCCTGGTATCGCTGGGGGCTGAAAAGGTGGCATGCAGTTTGCCTGAACGATAATCAACTTTCATATCGCGACGCAGGTTAAGCGTAAAACGACGCACAGCGTTTGGAGTGTATATTGAAATGCCATTGGCCTGACCAACATCTGTTTTTTTACCCGATGGAGAAATATGAACAACATTGAGATCACCATAAACGGACATATTCCCGATGCGGTTGAAAGCTATCTTAAAGGTTGGAACGGTATCATTAACCATCGCAAAATTCAATTCAGATAGGGAGACCTTCGAAGTGTTTTGACCAATGCGAATGATTGCCGGAATGGTAATCCCAAATACAGGAATCAAGCGTACAGAAACCGCAGTGGTATCTTTGTTTATCTCCTCATCTCCCAGTGGTTTCATATTTGGAATGGCACGAAAATAAATGTGTGACCGATATTCACCTGGCTTTAATTCACTGATTTTGGTGAGCTGTACTTTTACAACCTGTGACTCACGGGGGGCAAGGATAATGCTTCGTGGATAATAGCGTAGAAATTTGTCCGAGAAATTTTGACCTTCATCAGGAATGGTTATCTCAGTAAAGGAACCATCTTCATTCATACGGTACTGAACAAATGAAATATTGTAGCGGGCAGTGTCATTTCCAATATTGGCCAGGTTTAACTCCTTGGTCCCCCTGGTATCTTCAAAAACCAATCTTTTGGGAAATACCATCAGGTCGCCTTGCGCCAATACGGATAAATTCGATGATACAACAAGAAACAGCGCCACAAAAGCGACAGACCAGCATTTGCTGAGGATAGTTCGAGATGGCATAAAAAACTACGTTAATATAAACAATAGGTTTAATTGATATCAGACCGCCGAAGCAAATATACAAAATTAAAGTAGAAATAATTTTTTCTATTGATAATTCCAAATTTGGGATATAAAAAAAGCACCCGGTTGAGAGTGCTTTCCTTAAATTTGAGAATTTGTATGTTAGTTGTAATTCAAAGTAACATTAAATGGTGCAGATGCCATGTAATTTCCGGTTGCCTGTGTGTCGGTTACGTTCAACATGGCGTTAACACTGATTCTTTGTGCACCTGATGCTGTGGATTGTGTAACCAATTCGCTGGTGAAATTATTAACGGTTACACTGTTTGAATTTTCATTTAAAAGTACAACCGGTTGATTTTGAACTGTAATTGCGAAAGTATTGTTTTTCCCGGTAACCTGAAAAGCTGCTACAGTTGTTGTTCCGTTTTTTGAAAGATCGATTGCCTCAGAAGCATTTGTGTTTTGAATGCTTAATGCGTTTGTTGCATTTGGGTTGGTAGTTACAACTTGGCCGGCACTCATATCCATGATTTTTTCTATTCCAACCGGTGCTACAATCTCACAATAGATGTTGGCATAAGCTGTTGCTTGTGCTTTCACCTCAACCAGGAAAATGGCTGTGAGAAGTGTAAGGGTTAAGAATAATTTTGCTTTCATGACAATTGAACTTTTTTTGTTCGTCTGTGAGAGCAAAGGTAGGTTCACCCTTTTCCGCGGGAAATAAGGGGAAGAGAGAATCTAAGTAGGGGAAGGGTGATGTGCTTGTAGGGAAATCGACTACAAATTAATTGAATAATCAAAAAAAAATGATTATTTTTTTTTGATTATTCAATTAATTTGTTGCGGAGCGCATACATTGTCAGGTCGGCGTTCTTTTTGAGTTGCATTTTTTCCATGATGCGGGAGCGGTAGGTGGCAATGGTCTTGTCGGAAAGGAAGATTTCAGCGGCAATTTCTGTAACGGATTTACCTTTTGCCAGCAGGATCATTACCTGAAACTCCCGCTCTGAAAGCGATTCATGCAGTGTGTTCTGGTCCGGATTGATCTCTTTGAAGAGCAATTTCTCTGCAAACGAGGCAGATACGTACTTTCCGCCGCCGGCAATTTTACGGATCGCCATGCTCAATTCCTCAAAGGCACTGTCTTTCGATAGGTAACCATAAGCGCCCAGTTTGAAAGCCCTTATGGCATATTGCTCCATCGGATGAAAACTCAATACCAATACCCTGGTTTCTGCACCCTTGTTTTTTAGATGCTGCAAAACATCAAGTCCTGACATCACCGGCATGGAGATATCCAGGATCACCAGATCATAACTGGTTTTGCTCATTTTAGTCAGCACCTCCTGACCATCATTCGCTTCGTCAATCTGTGTGACTTCGGGAAGTGTTTTTACAATCTGTTTAATTCCCTCACGAACAATGGCATGGTCATCTGCAATCAATATCTTCATAGTTTCTAATTCTGATTTGTTTCGGGAATAACTACTGTAACTCTTGTTCCATGGGGGACAGCACTGCTGAATTTTATCGTTCCACCACTGTAGCGGGCACGTTCACGCATACCGAATAGCCCCATCGACTTGGCTGTTTCTACCTGTGAAAGATCGAATCCGATGCCGTTGTCCTCTATCGTAAGTTGCAGCCCCTCATCTAATTGGTTCAGAATCACGGAAACCCTGGAGGCTTGGGCATGACGGATCACATTGGTCATGGCTTCCTGCAAAATGCGGAAAAGTGCCAGATTAGTTTTGAAATCCTCATTTTCAGGATCATCCAGCAAGGTTGTGATTTTTAGTCCGCTCCGATCCTGCTGTTCTGTGCAGTACCATTCAATGGCAGCCGCCAGTCCAAGGTCTTTCAATAACTTGGGATGGAGCTCTGCGGATATGGATTGTACGATTTGAATCACCTGATTGGTGGTGTCGATCATGCGTCCAATCTTTCGGGTTTGACTTTCCGGGTCTCCGGTATTTTCTTTAATCCAGTTCAGGTCCATCTTCAGGGCTGTCATCGCCTGACCAAGTTCGTCGTGGATCATCAGGGAGATGGCCGCGCGCTCTTCTTCGCGCACATTGATGATGTGGTGGTTGAGCAGTTCCAGTTCCACTTTCCCCTTTTTGATCTCCATTTCGGAAAGACGCAACTCTTCCCGGCTTTCAATGATCTCCTGTTTTTGACTGAATAGTTGCAGAAATATCTGAATCTTGCTGATTAATACCTTCCGGTTCAATGGTTTGATGATGTAATCGACGGCACCCGACTCGTATCCGGTCAGGATCTGTTCATTATTCGGGAAAGCGGCAGTCAGAAAGATGATGGGAACACTTTCGGTTTGCCTGGATTTGTTGATCTCGACCGCCAACTCATATCCGTTCATTCCGGCCATCTGAACATCAAGAATTGCCAGTGACAAAGGGATCCCTTCAATTTTCTCAAGGGCACTTTTACCGGATTCTGCTTCAATCAGATTGGCCTCCACATTCTTCAGGATGATCCTCAGGTAGATCAAATTGGACGGAATGTCGTCGACAATCAGGATGTTGGGAAGGGCTTTCATTGGGAAAACGTTGATAGTATACAATATTACAAAAAAAACACCACCCAGCCGGATGATGTTTAAGCTTTTTTACAGGCAGTTTTCAATTAAAATTCACAGTAACCGGAAACGGCGCTGCGGAAGTATATTGTCCGATCGCCTGATCTGCCGATTCTACATAGAGCGTAGCACCTACCGAAAGCTGCCCCAATCCATTGACCAAAGTTCCTTTTTCGGTGGAAGTCGGATTGCTTGTGAAATTACTCACACGCATGGTGGAGGTACCAGTAGTACTGGTCAGAATTACATCAGTGGATGGTAGCGTAATCGTATATTCAGTATACATCCGTACCGTGTTCGGATTATTGCCCAGGTTATCTGTCACTTCAAACGTTGCCACACTGGGTAAATTGTTGGAATTTCCTACTGAGATATTCCCGGTTGAGGTCGGAGGACTGCCATCCGGAGGCAAAATAATCGTCCCTTTCCCCTGCATGATGGTGCCGAAACGCATGTCCTGAATCTTAGTAATCACGATGGGTGAAACCACAATGCAGGTGATGTTCGCATAAGCCACATTTGAAGCGATCATCACAGGAACAGTTTGCGCTTTCAATCCCATCTGAGAAGTCAGAAAGAGGAGAAACAGAACTGATATGTGGATAAGCTTTTTGATAAGGCGGGAAGTTTAAGATTAAGGAAAAATTGGATTAAAAAAAAGCTGCCAGGAGCAGCTTTTTTTTAGATATTTTATGAATTAGTTGTAATTTACAGTGACAGCAAAACCAGTTCCATTAGTATAGCTTCCTGCTGGTTGGGAACCCGCTATATTTAACTTTGCACCAACATAAATAATTTGACTTCCAGTTGTTAATGCACCAGTTCCACTAGGAGTACTTGTGAAATTATTAACAATCATGTCTTGAGCTGGAGTCCCGTTGGTAACTTTAAAAGCATCACCAGTAGGCAAAGTAATGGCATAAGTGTAAGAACCTTCTCCTCCAACTGTGAATTTTGCTGCAGTTGGACTACCTGTGACAGCAGGAAGTGTCACACCTCCTCCTGGAGTACGAGTGGCACTAAGAGATGGATCTAGGACAACATCTCCAGTGGATGCATTGATTGCAATATTACCAAAATGCAAGTTTGTATTTTTTGTAATTGTAATAGGTGCAACAATTGTTGCTGATGTGGGTGCATTGGCAGTGGATTGTGCGTAACTACTAACTCCGAATCCAGCGACTGCGATAAAAATAATAAATAATTTTTTCATGGTTTTTGTTTTTACTTGTTTTTGTTTTTTACTTTTTTTGTTTATTAAAATTTTGATTGAGAAGGGTTACTTACTGGATAATATCGGTTTTCGACCTTTTTGACTTTTCCTTCGTTCAGTAATTTTCTGGTAACGTATCCAAGCCGAAGTCTGCTTTGCTGCAGGGTCTGTTCCATCTCTGTAATCTTGACCCCGTTTGTGTTTGCATTGATATAATTT
>CAIRSO010000541.1 GCA_903881215.1 uncultured Bacteroidia bacterium | reverse complement strand
GATACTATCTACAGTTCCAGAAAGGCATTTGGTCAGGTTGAAAAGCTCAGGTTTAAAAACCAGGTTTCCGGTTTGAATAATAGCCCAGTTTAAAAGTGTCTCCAACAAGTTATAAGTCGATTTGGCAGAATTTTTAAGTATTTCGAGCATTTTAAGTTGCTCGTCATTGCTGAAGTTGTCAAAATTTTCCATCATTACTTCAAGCAAATCGGCCGAAGTCCCTATGGGTCCTCTCAAATCATGAGCTATAATTGAAAAGAGCTTGTCTTTGGTTGTATTGAGAGCCTTTAATTCAGATTCATTTTGTTTAAGCTCGTCTTCAATACGCTTTCGGTCTGTAATATCGAGGAAAATCCCAAGTGTTGATTCAAATTCACCATTGGAATTAAATGTTGGTGTTGCTGTTATAAGCATGACTCTTTCTTCGCCATCGGCGCGAATAAACTCCATTTCATACGTACTTTGATTTCCTTCCTGGCGGATCGTTGTCTGTTTCTTGATCTTTTCAAATGTTTCTTTGCTGACAAATTCATCCATCGACCTGCCTACTAAGCTGCCAATTGGAACGCCCATTATTTTATCTGCTGCCGGATTGCTAAATACGAAACGTTCTTCAGAGTTAACAACACCAAATCCTTCGCCTTGTATCTCAATTAACCTGCGGTACTTCTCTTCACTTTTCCGGAGGGAGACCTCTATCTGTTTCCTTTCTGTGATGTCCATTACGGAAGTAACAATCTGGTTAATAAGCTTGTCGTAAAAGACAGACATGATTCCAAACCTGATCTCTCCATTCTTTTTCTTAAACTGAAATTCGTAATTATCAGGGACATCAGGTGAATTTTGAAGTCGTAGTCTGTTGTACTCAGAGAGACGTTCAAGTTCAAAATCCGGAATCAAAATCTTCCAGCATTTTCCAACAACTTCCTCACGGGTGTAGCCGGTCATTTTACAATAAGCATCATTGACCATGGAAACGGTGGTGTCAGTTTCAAGAATAAGTGTAGCGGAGGTATTGTTTTCAAATATAGTTCGAAATCTCTCCTCACTTTTTTCTAATGCCAATTTGGTTCTTGAAAGCTTGCGATCAAGCATCTTAGCCAGCAAAAAGATCATAATGCCCACTAATGGAATGCCAATTGCTATTTTGATTAGCGCACTTATCAACCAGCTTTGATTGAATAGAGACATCTGCAGGTCAATCAGGTGATCAGTGATTATCACTATAATTATAATCGGAAGAAAGGCCAGAATCAATCGATATTCGATAGAATTTCTTTTTATTAATCTGCGAAAAAAATGAGACATAACAGATTGACTTTAAAGATGGGTTTTCTGAAGAACAACCGGAAGGAATCTTTAAAAACGAAGATATGAATTCTTATCCAAACTAACCAGTTTACAGGAGAAAAATAATAAAATGGAAATTATATATTTGAGGTTCAATTTTAAAGGTATAAATGATGCGTAAAGCGATTGTGATTTTAGTGGTTGGAGCAATGTTAATGGCCTTCAAATCAGATAAGAACGCCTACATGATTTTTGATTCAAAAGGGAAAGTTTGTCACTATTCAAAGATGCTCGAAAAGGCCATGGATGCAGATGTTGTGTTATTTGGAGAGCAGCATGATAATCCTATTAATCATTGGCTTGAGCAGGAACTCACGAAGGAGCTGTTCGAAGCAAAAAAGGAGAATCTGGTACTTGGTGCCGAAATGTTTGAATCAGATGACCAGATAGTCGTCAACGAATATCTAAACGGATCATTGACCGAAAAGACATTCAAAGATGAATGTAAACTATGGACCAATTTCCCAAGCGATTATAAGCCATTACTGGATTTCGCAAAAAAGAATAAACTAAGATTTATTGCAACAAATGTACCCAGGAGATATGCCAATATGGTATATACAAAAGGTCTGGAAAAATTAGATAGCATTGAACCTGAAGCTAAAAGATGGATTGCTCCACTACCTATTGCTTACGACAAGACATTAAAGTGCTATGCAGATATTTTTGCTGCTGCCAAAGGCCATGGTGGGGAAAACCTTCCAATATCGCAGGCGATTAAAGACGCAACGATGGCTTTTTTCATCTTGAAAAATCTTACTGCCGGACAAACATTCATCCATTACAATGGGTCCTATCACAGTGACAATCATACTGCAATCGAGTGGTATCTGAAGCAAGCCCGTCCCGACCTGAGAATTGTCACCATCGGTTCAACAGAACAGGATTCTATCGCTGATTTATCTAAAGAAAACGAAGGTTTGGGAGATTTTGTGCTGGTAACACCAACTTCCATGAGTAAAACATACCGGCCTTAGAGGGCTTTTAGCTTGTAACGGCAACAGCCTGGTGGTAAATCAATAATATCTTTAGCTACAACCCATTGGACATGAATCTTTTATTTGAAAGAATCCAGTCAGGCTCCCACAAATACCTAAAAGGTCTTTTGGATCTTTATGTGGATTCTTTTCCACCCAAAGAACGAAGAAACACTTGTGATCTGACCAGGATGTTGAATAACCGGGAAATGTATTTTTCTGGCATTCTAGTGAATGAGGTTGTAGTTGGGTTCGTTGTATTTTGGAAATTTAATGGATTTCTATATATCGAACATTTGGCCATATATCCCTGTCATCGAAAAAAGGGAATTGGAAGCGTGGTCTTGAAGCAGTTGCAAATGGAGGGCAATCCTATATTGCTGGAAGTTGAAATTCCTTTTGATGAAGCTAGTAACCATAGAGTTAGCTTTTACCAAGGTTCAGGATTCAACAGTTTGCCTGTATATTATAATCAACCTCCTTATCGGAAAGGTGAATCTCTCGTACCGATGTTCCTTTTTTCTGATAAGTCCGATTGGGATTCAGAAATTCTACAGAGTTCAATTGATTTCTTTCAAGACCGGGTTTACTTACAAAACAATAAGAATTAATGTTTTTGATCTTATTTGCCGTTGGTGAAGTGAATTGAATCGCCCCATTCTCCATATCCTATTTCGCTGTCAGCCAAAGCAAGTCTTGCATCGAGGCATCCTGCACACTGTTCAGGTTCCTCATCTGTGCAGGGTTTATTGTTGTATAGGAGATAGTTGTTGCGATAACTACCGGGAGTGATATTGGGCATGATGATATTGGCCCCTGCCATTACAGCCTTTTCTCTGCCAAGTGGATCAATGGCCTGCAGCGCAGTGGTGGCTGCAATATTGATAGTTGGCATCATCAATCGTAAGATAGCAACCATTTTCAGGGATAAATTGAATCGACCGGATAATGGGAGAGAGTCGGCCGCCGGTATTTTGAAAGGGGTGTCGTTGTGCTCAATAAATGGTCCCATTCCAACCATATCAATGTCGAAGTTCCTAAAAAAGAGCAAATCATCAGCCAAATCTTCAATCGTTTGTCCGGGAGTACCAATCATCACGCCAGTGCCAGTTTGGTAACCAATCTCTTTTAATAAGTTGAGAGCTGCTAATCGCTGTTGAAAGGTGTGATGTCCATCGTCTGGATGAAGCTTTTTGTATAGAACCGGATTGCTGCTTTCGATACGCAAAAGATAACGGTGCGCCCCTGCAGCAAACCAACGTCTATATACTGATTCGGACTGCTCTCCAAAAGAGAGCGTAATACCTAATTTATCTTCACTAAGCTCTTTAATCAGAATAATCAGCTTTTCTATTCTTGCAACAAACTTTTCATTGGTGACCTCTCCCGATTGGATGACAATGGAGCCAAATTTTTCTTGAAAGGCAAAACGGGCAGCCTTCAGAACCTCCTCATCTGAAAGATTGTAACGGTTTATTTTCTTGTTTGATTTACGAATTCCACAATAAAAGCAATCTTTTTCACAAATATTGGAAAGTTCGATGAGTCCTCTTAAATAGACTTTATTACCAACTATATTTAATTTTTGTTCTCCTGCTCTTTTTAATAGGAACAATCCATCTGGCCCTTCTGCATTGAGAAGGGTCACGATGTTCTCTCTTGAAAAATTCTTTTGTTCTATGATTTCGTTTACTGTGAGCATACCGCAAAGATACACAATTGTCTGTTTTTGTTGAATTGCCTTTAAATGCACTATTTTTGTGACAGAAAAATTGATCATGGGTAATAAAGTTTGCATAGGTCTTTCAGGTGGAGTCGATTCCAGTGTTGCCGCTTACCTTCTAAAAGAGCAGGGATACGATGTATTCGGCCTTTTTATGATTAATTGGAAGGAGACAACAGGAACATTGACAGCAGAATGTACCTGGGAGGATGATGTGATTTTTGCAGAGATGACTGCCAAAAAACTTGACATTCCTTTTCATATTGTTGACCTCTCTGATTTCTACCGCACCAGGGTTGTCGATTATATGTTTTCCGAATATGAAAAAGGCCGTACTCCCAATCCGGACGTTCTGTGCAATAGGGAGATAAAATTTGATATTTTTCTTCAAAAAGCGCTTGATCTTGGAGCCGACTTCGTGGCAACCGGTCACTATTGCAGGAAAACGATTACAGAAGTAGATGGTAAAATGATCTACAGCCTTCTTGAAGGTTTGGATCCCAACAAGGATCAGAGCTATTTTCTTTGTCAGCTCAACCAGTACCAATTGTCAAAATCACTTTTCCCGATAGGTCATCTTTTGAAACCGGATGTTCGTGAAATTGCACGTGAGCAAGGGTTAATCACTGCAGAGCGCAAGGACTCTCAAGGAATCTGTTTCGTCGGGAAAGTTGATCTCCCTGTATTCCTGCAACAAAAGCTAAGCCCTAAAAAGGGCAATGTTATCCTTATCCCAGCGGATTTTTCTGCCAAAAAGAAACTTACAGACAGAAGCAGGGAAAATCTGCCCCTATTAACGGCTGCTTTCCCCTTTAAACCCTGGCAGGGGACAATCATAGGGGAGCACAACGGAGCTCATTTCTATACCATAGGTCAACGAAAGGGTTTAAACATTGGTGGTTTTGTTGAACCTTTGTTTGTTTTGGCAATTGATGTGGTTCGCAATATCGTCTATGTTGGAGAGGGAAAAGAGCATCCGGGATTGTACCGGCCGGGACTTTTTGTATCCAGGGAAGAGTTGCATTGGATCCGCACCGACCGTGTCTTGAAGCCTGGTGAGGAGTTCAACTTCCTGGTAAGAATTAGGTACCGACAGCCACTTGAAAAAGCAACGATGATCATGGAAGAGACTGGGGCATATTTCCTTTTCGAACAGGAACAAAGAGGCATCACCTCCGGCCAGTTTGCAGCCTGGTATGATGGCGAGGAATTGATAGGTTCCGGAGTTATTTGGTAGAAAATGGCAACCATCACTCCGAACTCTAAGTACTCCAAACTCTAAGTACTCCAAACTCTAAGTACTCGAAACTCTAAGTACTCGAAACTTCCTACGAGTGCCCTCCAACAATAATCCTCATAATTTTTAGGTTGAGTACAACAAAACGCCACGCTTGCCAAATAATGTTGCTCCTCCAGAAGTGGGTGAATTTAGTGGGAAGAGGCGGATAGGATTCTTCGTAATATCCTCTGACAATATTTTTAGCCATATATTTTTATTGTTTGAATTGTTTGAATTGTTTGAATTGTTTGAATTGTTTTCTTCAATATCATCGGCACAACTTGGTATTTGCGAAGAATTCAGAAGCGGCTAGTTTATTCCGGTATCAACCACCAGAATGGATACCCCTTGGCTTTGTGTATGAACATATAGTGCAGGAACAGCTTGATCCAGTGACCGGCAAGACCTGCTTCACCAACCGTATATTTTAAATCGCGTCCCCATTGAGGATATTTTTCCCAGTCAGGGACAATTGGGTAAACTGTCATAGTCGCCGCATTGCCAGTAAAAAATCCAAATCCTGCGGAAACCACACAAGCAGCACCCATCTTACCCATGGAAGCTTTGTGCTTGAAATCAGTCCGGCCCGTTTTTATTCTGTCAATTATATTTAAGGCAACTATTTTTCCGATCACGCCTGATGGCATACCTGTGCGTGGAGGAGCTGGAGTTATAAGAGTTCCATTAGGACTCTTCATTGGTTTTGAAATCTGGTGAGGAGGAGCAAAAGCTATACCTGTTGCAAATATATTGTCAAAAGCAGGGCTTTGGTAGGTAGATGGCCAGTCCTCTACCGACCAATCCTCGAATACTTTTCCTGAATAGTCCGCATCCACCTTCATAAAGCCACTTGGGGCGAAAAGTTGTGTTGTAATATCTTCCCCGGATTTATTGAATGCCTTAAAGCCGATTCCTGCAAAGGCAGGTATAAGCATAGCAAAATCGAAAGGCACCGTTTTTTGTTCGCCTTCTAAAGTCTCGTAATGGGCAATTCCCTCTTCTACCTTATTGATACCGGCACGTTTTATCCACCTGATACCATACTCGGCAAGGATAGATTCACTAAATACCTTGGTTGAGGTTACATACCCACCTCGCTGAATGAAAGCACCTCCCATCCCAAAATCACCCAATTCATATTCATTGGAAATCCAGGTGATCTCTGCAAAATCCTGCAACTTTCGTTCCTTTATTTGGTGAGCTACATTTAGTGCATATTCAAAGGCGGCACCCTGGCAAGTAGCGGTTGGATGACCGGTCCCAATCAAGAAGCGAAGTTTCTCTCCTTTTTCCATCCTGGCAAAACAGCTTTTAAGCTCTTCCCAGGTCGCTGCTGCATGGTCACAAGCGCATACTGAGTGTGTAAATTTGCCGGGACCGAGACCTTCAGTGGCTTCGAAATTTAATTTTGGGCCAGTGGCATTTACCAGGAAATCATAATCAACAAGCTCTGTTTCTCCTCTTTTGGATTCTCCGGTATGTTCAATGGTGACGTATGGACGGTCAGACCCGCCAATACCTTCAGGATGGATAGCTGTTGCTTTTGCCTGCTTATAGTCAATTTTCCAGCGATCATATACAGGTTTCAACTTGAAACGAACCTGATCAATTGTCATTTTTCCAACCCCGACCCAGATATTGGAAGGAATCCATTGATAGTAAGCCCCAGGACTTACGACAACAACCTGATGTTTGTTTCCAAGTTTCTTCTTCAAAAAAGCAGCTGCTGTATGTCCGGAGATGCCAGCTCCCAAAACCACAATTTTTGCCATAATTCAATATTTGAATGTTTACCAACCTGTTAAATTCTCGCTATTATTTCTGTTAGATTGGTTATTATGTATGTTTTCAACAATTGTTTTAAAGATACTAATTTGTGTCGGTACCACAAATATTTGGTCGATGTATATTGTGTAGTTTGTTTTATAAAACTGAAAAATTTGGGAAAATGATCATAGCTTGAATAATCAAAATATACCCTAAATAAGGTATTTCAATACCTATTAAGTAGTGTGATATTTGTCGTCATAGTACCAACTTTTAATTTCAGAATCATGAAAGCAGCTAATATTTTACAAACAATAGGAAAAACGCCGCATGTGCGTATCAACAGACTCTATTCTTCAGAATACAATGTTTATGCAAAATTGGAAAAAGCCAATCCGGGAGGAAGTATAAAGGACCGTATTGCCTTGTCGATGGTTGAAGATGCGGAGAAAAGCGGTATTCTTAAGAAAGGCAGTGTTATTATTGAACCAACTTCAGGGAACACAGGTATTGGTCTGGCGTTGGTTGCGGCAGTAAAAGGCTATCAGCTGATTTTAACGATGCCCGATTCGATGTCTGTCGAACGCAGAAGTATTCTGACTGCTTATGGGGCCGAGCTTGTTCTGACTCCGAGGGAGTTGGGAATGAAAGGTGCTATTGCAAAGGCTCAGGAACTGGCTTTAGAGACTCCAAATGCCTGGATCCCGATGCAATTTGATAATCCCTCAAACATTGCTGCACATGAAAGTTATACAGCTGCTGAGATTTTAGCCGATTTCCCTGATGGAATCGATTACCTTATCACAGGTGTTGGTACTGGGGGGCATATTTCGGGCGTTGCAAAAATTCTGAAACAAAATTTCCCAAAATTGAAGGTTTTTGCAGTTGAACCACAAGCTTCACCTGTCATTAGCGGTGGAGCGCCCGGTCCACACCCTATTCAGGGCATCGGCGCAGGATTTATTCCTAAAAACCTGAAGGTAGAGCTTCTTGATGGTGTCATTCAAGTTGAAAAGGGAGATGCATTTGAATATACTAAAAGAGCCGCAAGGGAAGAGGGACTTTTTGTCGGTATTTCATCGGGTGCCTCATTGGCTGCTGTCGCACAAAAATTGCCTGAAATCCCCAAAGGATCTACTGTTCTGACTTTTGTTTATGATAGCGGCGAGAAGTATCTATCGATAGAGGGATTGTTCTAAAACCGTAAAAAATTTCTCTATTTTAATTTGGAATAAATAAAAATAATACATAAGTTTGAAAATTATATTTATTTAATCTTAATTATTATGAAAAAATTATTGATGATTTTGGTGGTTTTTTTAGCGATATATGGTCTGGAAACAAAAGAGGCACAAGCTGTAAGGGTAACAATTAAAGTTACAACAGGAAGTGGCAGTGATTGCTCAGGAAGAGGTATTTGCAATATTTCAATTGAGATTGCATTTCGCACCGCTCCTGCCGGAGGATCTACAACGCAAGTAACAGATGGGACTGCCGAGGTAAAAGGGGACAAGCTTTATGTTACCTTAACCAAAGGATTGAGTGACATGGCTGCCAACGAGAGAGGGGTTAAGAGTGTTAGTATCAAAAGACCTCAGCGAGTAAATCAGGATTTAGCGAAACAATTAGGATTCAACGATCTTGTTATTTTACCCAGCGATTATGTGATGGATGGAAACAGCTTTGTTTTCGATGTAAAGGGTTCAGCTGCTTCAAGTCCTGTCAAAGGTGCAGCCACTATGACAAAATAAGTGCATTGACTATCGAAAATAATAAAATGGAGGGCAGAGAACGATGAAAATCTTTTTCTGTCCTTTTTTTTAACACATACCACCAAAATAATCTACGCCATGAAATTATATTGTAACCTGAAAATATACATTTGTTTTATCACCATTGCAGTCCTGGGTATATTACCTGTAGCGGGAATGTGTTCTAATAGTTATTTATACTTGCCTGAATTGCCTGATTCCTCAAAAACCATAAAAGATAATAAGACCTCTTCGAAATGGCATGTTAAGATCCATCCAAGTCTTGGATTGACCGTAGGCTTAACCAATTACGAATCAGTAAAATCAACAAATTTACAATGGCTGGCCACCTTGAATAGTAATATCGATTATCTGGGAGAAAAGTTTGATTTTAGTTCGTCTGTTATTGCACAGTATGGTCAATCAAAAAAAAGCGGCGAAAATGCTGAAAAATTCAAGGATGTATTTATTTTGTCTTTGACTCCTTCAATCCCTCTTGTTAAAAGGCCTGCTATTCGTCTGTTCCTTGAGACAACAGCAGAAACTTATCTGGGGAAGGGAACAATACAGAATAATCCAAGTGGGTTTTGTGATCCATTGTTTCTTTACCAGACACTTTTCCTTGGGCAAAAGCACTATTCTTATGAAAAGAATGACAAGGTAAAATGGGAGATAACCTATGGATTAGGCTATTCTTTTCAGCAAACTTTTAACAATTCTTTTCAGTTGCAAAATAATATTACAGGACATCGCCAGGGATTTGAATCGGGCTTTAGTGGTATTCTGGAATTCAATGTGGATTATGCTGTCAGCAAAAATGTAAATTTTAATGTAAGCTCAAAAGCATTGGCTCTTTCGCGGGAGGGACTCTTCAACCATTTTGATTCTGCCAGAAAATCAATTTTACTGATTGCAGGAATTTTCTTCACCAAAATTGGAGTTGAGTACAACTATCACTATGTCAATGATTCTAATCTATCATTGTTTCCAATGACCGATCAATCATTCATGATGACTTTAAGGTTCTGAATGAAAATCCTTGGGATCCAGTCTTTCCAGCAAAACAACATTTTCTACATGATGGGTGTGGGGAAACATGTCGACCGGATGTACCTCACTTACTTTGTATTGATGCTGCATAAGTTGTAGATCCCGCGCCTGGGTGGCGGGATTACAGCTAACATATACGATCCTATTTGGTGAGGCTGCCAGAATGACCTGAACAACTTTTTCGTCCATTCCAGCCCTTGGAGGATCGGTGATTATGACATCAGGTTGCCCATTTTCTGCAATAAAGTTTGCTGTAAGAATATCCTTCATGTCTCCCGCAAAGAAGAGTGTATTAGCTATTCCGTTGTTGGCAGAATTGATTTTTGCATCGGCAATTGCTTCAGGAACATACTCTATCCCAATTACCTTTTGTGCATTCCCTGCCACAAAATTTGCGATGGTTCCTGTGCCGGTATATAAGTCGTACACAATTTCCTTACCTGTAAGACCAGCCATCTCTCTGGTGATTTTGTAGAGTTCATAAGCCTGAAAAGAATTAGTCTGGTAAAAAGATTTTGCCCCGACAATAAATTTTAGTCCTTCCATCTCCTCCATCAGGTGATTTTCTCCTTTAAAGACCAAGACCTCCTGGTCTAAAATTGTGTCGTTTCCCTTTTCGTTGATCACGTAAAGTAAAGAGGTTACTTCAGGAAAACTGTCGCCAATAAAATTGAGTAATCCCTCACACAAAGCTTTGTTATAATAATAGAAAACGACAATGACCATCACTTCTCCTCTGCCGTTCGAACGAATGGTGATAGTTCGTAGCAATCCACTCCTGTTTCTAAGGTCGAAAAAAGGTAGCTTGTGATCGAGAGCATAAGTGCGAACCGCATTTCGTATCTCATTGGAGGGTGAAGGCTGGAGCCAGCACTTTTCGATGTCCATCACCTTGTCGAACATCCCGGGAATATGGAAGCCAAGCACATCCTGATCGTTGATCTCACTGCCTGATCGAATTTCCTCTATCGATAGCCAGCGCCTGTTTGAAAAGGTATACTCAAGTTTGTTCCGGTAGTAGGTTGTTTTTTCAGATCCTTTTATCGGATGAAGTACGGGAATGTTGACTTTTCCAATTCTGGTCAGCTGATCGACCACTTGTTTTTGTTTGTAAAAAAGTTGTTTTTCGTAGGGGAGGAACTGCCATTTGCATCCGCCGCATAAGTCGAAATGCTGACAAAATGCCTCTACACGGTCGGGTGAAGGTTTTTGTATCGCCACAACTCTACCTTCCATGTATTTTTCTCTTTTTTTTGTCACCTGAATATCTACCACATCACCTGGTATTACATTGGTGGTGAACACAACAACACCTTCCACGCGTGCCACAGCTTTCCCTTCAGCCCCTGCATCCAGAATCTCGACATTCAACAACAATGGCAAATTTTTACTTTTTCTTCCCACTACTAAAAGTTTTTAATTATATGTTTCTAAGTAAAAGGAGAGGGCGATTGGGCGAGTGGGTG
>CAIRSO010000540.1 GCA_903881215.1 uncultured Bacteroidia bacterium | reverse complement strand
GTCTTTAATTATTCTCAGACAACTGTCCCATATCGATACGTGATCTTTCTCCATTTAGGTTGCGGTAAAAAAGTAAAATTAAGCTTCAGGCAATCAAATTTTAGTGCAAGGAAAAGGGATCACGTTAAAAAAAAATGTGTCAAAAGGTTCATCATTTAATTCTGTAATAATCAATCAAATAAACTTGTTTTAAAATACAACCAACTGATAATCAGTATAGTACGTTTTTTTTGAGGGCAAAAGGCTGATAGTATGATACTTCAATATTATTTTTACCCTTAAAATTTTTGATGTTTACTATTTTGTCGGAAGGCAAAATACTTATAAAATCAATCTTTTTTCGTTGGGTTAAATTAGTTAAAAATGATTAATTCAAAATCACTTTGAACAAATTTTTATAGCTTTTTTAAGAGAAATTTCTTGTTTGTTCTCATAGGCTTTTAAAGAAGCCTGAGGAAAAGAGAGTTGCACCTTATTTAGAATCATTCTAATTTTATCATAAGATTTATCTTCCCCTGCAAAGTAAAGAAAATTTGAACCGTCTTGCATCTCCTCTAAATCTTTAATTCCTTGAAATATAGAAGATTCCAATGGTATTTTGACTTTTGAACTGAATAAATAAACTTTAAAGTCGATATTCTCAATTGTCTGATAGGAAGTTCCGGGAGCCAGATAAACCTCCTTCCCGAAGTTTATGGCAGAAATTTTAAGGTACCTATGAGGGTTTGTTTTTAAGTCGATAAGTAATCGGTTTAAATTCTCGCCCGATTCATACAATTGGCCATAAAGTGTTGAGTCTTTTAAAAGCATTCCAAGCGTTCCATTCGAATTATTTATGTTGGAAAGGATATTTTCAAGTCCTGCTGCTGATTTGTTTAAATGAGTCAAAGTAGATTTCAGCTCTGCCGGACTAATTGAATCACTGATGGACGAAAATTTATTCAATATATTACCCAGCGATTTTGAATCATCATTTAAGTGATCAGTTAACTGTTTGAGGTTTAAAATTGTAGAAGTCAGATTACTTTTTTGGTCACTAACAACTGTACTTAAATCACTGGATATTCTTTCCAGATTCTCCATCGTTAAACTAATCTGCTCAATACTTTTGTTGATATTTCTCCTCGACTCACTGTTAAGAAGTAAGGAAACTCCGGATACGATTGAGTCTAACGAAACGATTAATCTTTCTGCCTTGGCTTTGATAGGAGCAATCTGCTCTGTCACCTGACTCATCAGATCTGATTCAATCTTAGTCTTAATGGTATCGTTGTGCTGATAAAATTTTTCGGATTTGCCCAAACTCAGTTTTACGACTTTAGACCCCAAAAGATCACTGTTTGCGATTTCTGCAGTTGTTCCGACAGGTAATGGGAATTTATTGAAAACAGCAATCTTAACAATCAGATCGCCGGATAAATCATCCGAGAAATAGATTTCCCTGACATATCCAATCTTTAAACCATTTAACTGTACAACGGTTGATGCTTCCAAACCACCAACGTTCTTATATCTGGCGATATAAACTTTTTCTGTTCTGAAGATATCACGCCCTTTCAAGAAATTTATTCCCCAAACCAATACTGTAAAGCTGATAACCAAAACGATACCAATTTTTGATGTCTTTGAGATTTTCACGGGTTACAAATTTTTTTAATAGAGTTATACCAAAGTTACAATCCAAATATAGCAAAACCCGAAGGTCTGAAGGTGCACCACAAAGGTAAAGAGGATTTAGATCAAATAAAACATTCTAACAAACAGTCATCTATTTTTTACTGCTATTGTTCCATACCATCTTGACAATGTTGTTTTGTATGGATACTATGAAAGCATCAGGGAACTTTTTGGAAACTTCGAAGTAATCGTTCTTAGTAGTCTGAAAATTATCTGAGAGGCCGCAATAATACTTATACTTTCCTTCTATAATTAACTCCCTGATAGGTGATATCCCTTTGAATACCTTAGAGTCAGGACTAATTTTTTTAGAAAATACACCAATTTGTATGGCATAGGAGATTGCACCCTCCACAGCATTTACCTCCTTTGATTTGCCCAAGGTGTCAGTTTCTATTTTTTCTTTTAGAATTCCTTTGGCTGGTATCTTCTTGTTTTTCGTGCCGGATTCGGTATTGGATGGTTCAGGTTCTGTTTGTTTTTTCTCATTTGATTTTGAAACAGATTGCTTTTGTGGGGTTATATTCTCAGATCTACCAGAATTTTCAGTTTTGGAAGCCATTTCGTTATTTAAAGGCAGAATGTCTTTGGTGTCCAGCTTATTCAAGTAGTTTAATAAAGAACCATAAATAGAATGTGCGATTTCACTACGGCCTTCATCCGTCAGGAGAAAACTGTTTTCTTTCTTGTTGCTTAAATAGCCTGTTTCAATCAATACACTTGGCATAGCAGTTTCTCTAAGTACCAAAAAACCTGCTTGCCGAACGTCTCTGTCGTGCCTCTGTGCCAATTCCTTGAAATTTGATTGTAAGATGGTTGCAAAACGTAGACTTTGATCCAAATATGTATCCTGAATCAACTCAAACATGATGTATGATTCAGAGAGATTGGGATTAAAGCCTTCATAACGTTGCGAATAGTCATCTTCCAATAAGATTACACTATTCTCCTTTTTTGCAACATTCAGGTTGTCAACAGTTCGATGTAATCCAAGAACATAGGTCTCGGTTCCATTTATTGTTGGATTTTCGCAATAGTTTGCATGAATAGAAATAAAAAGGTCTGCATTAATCTTGTTGGCGATTTGGGCTCTATCCATCAATGGAACATAATAATCATTGTCTCTGGTAAAGACAATTTTGATGTTTTTATGATTTTGTTGAACATATTTGCCCAATTTGAGTGCAATATCCAATACAATGTTTTTCTCTCTTGCCTGTCCGACAATTGTTCCAGGGTCTTTTCCTCCGTGACCGGCGTCAATCACAACCGTTTTAATACCTTCGTTCTTCTTCTGACCATCTGCCGAAACGATTGTCAAGAATGAGATGAACAATAAGCACATCCATTTAATACCCGGTAGATTCCGTTTGTTGACAATTGTGTGCACTATATTTTGCCCCATAGGTTGATATTAAACATACACAAAAATAGAAGATTAAATTATTTATCAGTGTACCCTTTTTGTCCATTAGTATTTTTTACTTTTGCCACACAGACCGGAACGAAGAAATTAGAATATTAAAACGATCTAATTATATAGATTTGAGCACATTACGATTTTTAAAATACACTTTCTTACTGATTCTGATTTGGCAATCACTCGCTTTTGCTCAGGAACCGGTTCAGAACGGGAAAATCACGAAAAGGCAATTAACACCTGATGTGCCTTCGACAGGAGGAGTAGTTAAAACCTTAAGAGATTCATTGACAGTCTTAAAGAAGGATTCAGTTGCACTGGATTCTCTAAATCTCAAAAATAAAAGTGAAGATTTTGATGCCGAAGTAGATTATACCGCAGATGGGAAAATTCTTTTCCATAATAGCGCCAATAAAATATACATGTATAAAAATGCCAAAGTTAAATACAAGGATATTGAATTGACGGCAGATTATATAGCGTTAAATAGGGACAGCAATCTCGTGTATGCGACAGGAAAGCCCGATTCGACCGGAACAATCGTAGGTAAACCAATTTTTAAGCAGGGAGACCAGGAATTTGAGGCGGATGAAATCAAATATAATTTTCTGACCAAGAAGGGAATAGTTTATGGA
Organism: uncultured Bacteroidia bacterium; assembly: GCA_903881215.1. GTDB lineage: Bacteria > Bacteroidota > Bacteroidia > Bacteroidales > Prolixibacteraceae > CAINVV01. The sequence goes on along the minus strand of CAIRSO010000540.1, from coordinate 3,638 downwards.
GTGGTGACAGAGCAGGAGGGGGGATACATTCATAGTGGTAAAACCAAGCTCATGAATGACTCCACCTATAACATGAAAGATGGGAAATATACTACATGTGATGCTGAACATCCGCACTTCTATCTGCAGATGACTAAGGCCAAAGTGCTTTCCAACAAGAAAATTGTTACTGGTCCGGCCTATTTCGTTTTGGAGGATATCCCAATCTATTTCTTGTTTATTCCGTTTGGATTTTTTCCTAATTCCCCAACTTATTCATCCGGATTCTTGATGCCTACCTATGGAGATGAAATAAATCGTGGATTCTATTTGCGTGATATTGGGTACTATTGGGCTGCTAATGACTATTTTGATGTTGCCTTGAGAGGTGATATTTTTTCAAAAGGGTCGAGGGGATTAAAAGCGCATACCAATTATCGCCTCAGATACAAGTTCAGCGGTGGACTTGATGTAAATTTTTACAAGAATGTATTTGGCGATAAGGGTTTGCCCGATTATAAGATTCAGAATGATTTTGCCATCACCTGGAACCATTCTATGGATTCCAAGGCAAGTCCGAATCAAACTTTTAGTGCCAGTGTTAACTTTTCCACCAGTCAGTACGATCAGAATAATTCTATTACTACGCAAAATTATCTCACAAATACCAAACAGTCAAGCGTTTCCTATACGAAAAGATGGGAAAACAGTCCGTTTACCATGTCCGCAAACCTGCGACATTCCCAAAACAGTCGCGATACGACTATAAATCTGACTTTTCCTCAAATGACTTTTAATGTCAACAGGCTATATCCGTTTAAATCAAAAAATTCATCCGGTAAAGAGAAGTGGTACCAAAAGATTGGAATGAGCTATAGTTTTGATATGCAAAATTCTATCAATACCAAAGAGTACAAACTCCTGAGCTCCAGTTTAGCCAGAGACTGGCAGAATGGTATTAAACATAGCATTCCGATAAGTACTTCATTTAAAGCGCTTAAATTTATTACAGTTAGTCCTTCTGTAAATTACAACGAACGCTGGTACTCAAGTCAGATAAGAAAGGCCTGGGATCCCGTAAGAAAGATGGTTGCAGTTTCCGATACGATTTTCGGTTTTACACGTGATTTCGATTATGCCGTCAGTGTAGGTGCCTCCACGAAGTTGTATGGTGATTTCATTCCCCGGAATCCTAAATCAAAAATCAAAGGAATCCGGCATCTGATGACGCCTGCTCTTAGTTTCAGTTTACAACCGGATTTTAGCAATCCCGGTTATGGCATGTATGGAAATGTTGAATACTATGATGACCAAGGCAATCCAGTATCATTGAGATATCCATACCATGAAGGTGCAATTTATGGCACAGCCGGTTCAGGAAGATCCGGTTCTATTGGCTTCAATCTTGGAAATACGCTTGAGATGAAGATGAAGAATGAAAATGATACGCTTTCGAAAGAAAAGTTTAAAAAGGTAAAACTGATTGATCAATTGTCATTGGCCACCTCTTATAACCTTGCTGCTGACTCTCTCAATCTTTCCAACATAAATATTTCTGCCCGTACAAAAGTGGCAGGTGTAGATGTCAATATGGGTGCAATCATGGATCCTTATGCCTTTGAAAATGGACATTTAGTCAATGTTTTCGAGTTTGCGAGATCTAAAAAACTTGCCCGGTTAACAAGTGCAAATATGTCTTTTGGTTATTCATTTCAATCGAAAACGAAGGAGGAGGCAAATAAGGAGGGTGTTGGTAAAGATGGCAAACCTCTTGAAAAAACAGAAGATCAGAAGGTTATTGAAAAAACGAGAAGAAATTATCCGGATATACCTGAATATGCTGATTTTAGTTTGCCATGGGATTTTCGCTTTGATTATAGTTTAAGGTATAGTAAGCCTGATCCTGCCGGTTCATCAACCATTAACCAAACGGTAGAATTCAATGGAAATATTGATTTAACTAAAAATTGGAAGATTGGATTTTCTTCAGGACTGGATATTCAAAAGATGGAAGTTTCCTTTACTCAATTCAATATCTTCAGGGACTTGCACTGTTTTCAGATGTCACTCAATCTGGTTCCTTTTGGATACCGCCAGAGTTATGGCTTCACGATCAGAGCAACAGCTGCCATGCTTCAGGATTTGAAACTCGAAAAGAATCAAAGTTTTTATGACAGACAGCAGTATTAGGAAGCTAAAGGCTGTTTAAAGAAACAATTCACACCATTCTTCAAATCGCTGGATGTTTGTTTTACCAAACTTACCCACTGATTTTCGAACTTCAGCCAAAGACTTCTCTTTGAAATCACCCTTACTTTTGGAATAAAATTTATCGGCAAATGCAATGATTTGCTCTTCAACGGATTCTGGAATTAAATCTCTGAAAGGAAGAGGTAGTTTTTGTAGAATAATTTCTTCCTTGGAAATACCAACTCCGGTGTGTCTCTCACAGACAAGGCCATGTTCAGGATAGCCTAGGCTGGTAAGGAGCTCACATCCCAAATATCCATGGGCTAGATAAGGGTAGTCGCCAAAGCAGTAAAGATCAGGAGCATTGGTCATAAAAATACCGATGTCGTGCAGCATGGCGGCTTCTTCGATAAACAGCAAATCTGGGTTCAATTCGCTATGATTCAAGGCAATTTTCAAAGCCTTGTCTCGCACGGATAAACTGTGATTCATCAGAATCTGACCGGCTTTCGATTTCGGCTTGTAATACTTTGAGAGTAGTGCTATTGAATCTAAGGCTATCATGATACCTGAAAATCATTATTGACCATTAAAAGAATTCCAATGATAAAATAAATCAAAATTTTTCACATAAGTGGTTTTTAAAGCATTCAAATTGCTTAGATTGTCGGTTAATCGCTATTTTTAAGCAAAATTTAGACAAATATTTAGGGTGTAAAATGGTTATTAATAACTACCATTTTTTTTTAAGAAGCCACTGAATAGATTTTTTCAGAATTAATGGATTGATATTCAATTAAATAAAGTTAAATATTTTTCGTGAATAAGGAAATTTTTAAAACATATCCGCGCAGTTTCAGACGTGGGATTGAGATTCTTGAGAAAGGGAAAACAGATAAAGGGATCATACGTATTGAGAAATGTATTGAAACAGGTTTTAAGCCAGCAATCGTATTTCTTGATCTTCTGCATCATACTCCTTCTGTTGGTGATGCCTTAAGTCTTTATTTTTCCGACTTTGAAAAGGATTTTGTCAAGGCGACTCTCGATCTGGGTGAAAAATATTACAATGGCACTGACCGGGTTCAATCATTTGCAGATTCCGTCAGGTTTTTTCTTGAGTCGGCCAGAGCAGGTGGTGTCGAGGCATGCAATTACATTGGAAGTATGCGTGAAAAGGGCGAAGGACTTACTCTTGATTCAACCAAAGCATTCGAATGGTACGAAAGAGGTGCTGAGCGGGGAGACAAAGTAGCAAAATACAATTATGGCAGAGTTTTATATTCCGGAGAAGGTGGTTACAAAGATACCAACGAGGCTGTAGATTATTGGTATGCCTCAGCAAAGGAAGGCTATTTGCCAGCCATTTATAAGGTAGGTGAGATCTTCGAATTGGGTTTAACAGTTCCGGTTAAACCTGAAAAGGCATTCGAATGGTATCTAAAAGCAGCCAATGAAGGATACGAACC
>CAIRSO010000539.1 GCA_903881215.1 uncultured Bacteroidia bacterium | reverse complement strand
CCTGGCATCAGTTCTTATTTTTTCAGGTTGTAATAATCAACCTAAAGTGAAACAAGACAAAGGAACAAACTCCAAAGGACAAACCAGTTCAGTAGAAGTTGAAGTGTTTGATGCAGTGAAACTAAAAGATCAAATAGTTGAGGTCTTTAAAACTGCTCCAAAACTCAGCGAATTTATGAATTCGATCAACGAGGTTGGTGTTACCTATATGCTTGAGCTGACAGTACCTCCTGAAAACGTCGAGAAATATATCACCGTTTATGACCAGTGTCTGGCAATCGGTATGTATGATTTTGATGTTTTGTATGCAAAGGCTTACAACCGTCAGGACATTGTCGCACAGCTTTTTCCGGTGCAAAAGAATCTGATCGGGAAGATCGGTTTGGAAAAAGAACTGGCAGTCATGAAGAAATATGATGACTGGTTTAAGAGAAACCAGGGAAAGTCTGATTCTTTGGATGCTGTTATTTCTGATATCATGAATGAGATTAATAGAAATTATCATTCCGGGGAACATGCAGGTATATACGCCTTGTTTTCTGTCAGTGCGAATGTCGAAGGACTATACATCCTGACCCAAACAGCCCTGATGGCAAAAGATAAGACCAAGATTCTGGAACTGATCGGAAAACAGAAAGACCGGGTTAAAACGTGTTGCCAACTTCTTGAGATCATGTCGGGTGATAAGAATGTTGCCCCAATTCTTGATAAGATGAACCCAATCCTTGCATACTTTGCCGATGATCAACCATTCACTGAAAAGAAACTGGCTGAAGTTGCTCCACTGATTGAACAGATGCGCAAAGGGTTTGAAAAATAGCCGGTAAGTTTTTCCAGCAATGTAATTAATTGGTTGATGTTGGGAAAAAATTGATTTTTGGCGGCACTTTCCATCATCAAATAAAAGACCTATGAATGAAATAACGCTCAATGCGCTGATCAATCTGTTTGCCATATTTTCAGCCATTACTAAATCATCCAGAGAGCACGCGAGAGCTTCTTTCTATTCTTACCTAGGATTACATTTAGGGATCTCATCATCTGAAGATTATCGGAAATTGTTCGATGAACTGATCGATTTTTATGGAATCGATGAGGAGGACGACTCCCCTTTTGACATGATTGCACAAGCAGAAACGATCTGCACCAATATTAAGGGAAGACTTCACCGGGCAGAGCAGATCATGCTTTTCCTTCGTTTTCTTGAATTGGCCAAATCAGATCGTGTCAATAAAAAGGCGGAAGAACTTTTTCTGAAAGTTGCCCAGGTTTTCTCCATTCACAAGGAAGAATACCATAAGTACAAAACATTTATTTATGGTCTTTCCGGTGAAGAAGTCAACTATTCAAATTTTCTGCACATAGGTCCTGAAAGTGAAGCTCAACAAAAGATTAAACATATTTACAGGGAGCATCTTGATGGCGAAATTGTCTTCCTGTTTCTTCAGGAAATAAATGTTTATATATTCATTTTCAGGGGTAAAGTAAGTCTGTATCTGGAGGGTAATCCGATATTGCCCAATAGGTTTTATGCATTCAGAGAGGGGAGTATTATCAGAGGTTCGAGGCTCGCTCCCATCTATTTCACTGATGTAAATTCGGCCTTTTTCAACCAGGCTGAGACACCTACTTTTTACCTGACAGGTAAAAATGCTGAGTTCAAATTTAACAACAGTAAAAATGGACTCTACGAGTTCAGTTTTACTGAGCCGTCCGGTCAACTCGTTGCTATTATGGGAGGTAGTGGGGTTGGAAAATCAACGCTGCTCAATATTCTCAACGGCAATATTCCTTTGGACAAGGGTCAGATTTTAATCAACACCTTCGACATTCAAACAAATAAGAATGACATTGAGGGTCTGATTGGTTTTGTACCCCAGGACGACCTCCTTTTTGAGGAGCTGACCGTCTGGGAAAACCTTTATTACAATGCCAAGCTCTGCCTGGATGGTATGAGTGAAATCGAAATCAACCAGGCAGTCACAAAAGTCCTTCATGAGTTGGAGCTTTTTGAATTTAAAGAGCTTCAGGTAGGAAGTCCGCTCAAGAAATTCATCAGCGGAGGACAACGAAAGCGGTTGAATATTGCCCTCGAACTGGTAAGGGAGCCTTCCATCTTGTATGTTGATGAACCAACTTCCGGACTCTCATCCATGGATTCGGAAAAGGTGATGCTGCTTTTGAAGAACCAAGCCAGAAAAGGCAAATTGGTCATCGTAAATATCCACCAACCCTCCTCGGATATCTTTAAGCTTTTCGATAAGCTGTGGATCATGGACAAGGGTGGCAGGATGATTTACACCGGCAATCCGATTGATGCAGTGATCTACTTCAAAGACCTGACCAACCACGTTAATTCGCTCGAATGTGAGTGTCTGCAATGCGGAAATGTTAATCCGGAGCAGATCCTCGAGATTGTCGAAACCAAGAAGATTGACGGATCAGGAAATTTTATTCCTGAGAGACGCTTTCCTCCAGACGAGTGGTATCGTCTTTACAAACAGAACATTGAACAGGAAAAGACATCGGAGCCAACGAATGCCATTGGTATGCCGGTTACCCAATTCAAAAAGCCGGGTGTTGGCAAGCAGCTTAAAATATTCTTTTCCCGAAATATGCGGATCAAGTTATCCGACAAACAATATTTGCTGATCAACCTGTTGGAGGCTCCTCTTTTGGCCTTGATTGTTGGTTATTTTACGAGATATTCTGAAGGAGCCGAATACATTTTTGCGCACAATAAAAACCTGATTTCCTATATTTTTATGGCCATTGTCGTGGTGCTTTTCATGGGAATGAGTGTGAGTGCAGAGGAAATTATCAAAGATCGAAAAATACTTCAGCGAGAATCTTTTCTTAACCTGAGCAGGTTCAGTTACATCAATTCAAAAGTAGTGTTTCTGCTTTTGTTGTCGGCATTTCAAACTTTGGCCTTCGTCATTGTTGGAAACCTGGTTGTTGGAATTCATGGATTAAATCTGGCTTATTGGATGGTCCTATTCTCGGTGGCAGTATTTTCCAATTTGCTGGGACTAAATATTTCCTCAGCTTTTAATTCGGTGGTGACGATTTACATCCTGATCCCATTGCTTTTAATCCCACAGATTCTTCTGTGTGGAGTGATCGTGAAATTTGACGATTTGCAGGACAAAACAGCTGACAAGGACTACGTTCCCATCGTGGGAGAGGTAATGGTCTCGCGATGGGCGTTTGAAGCCCTTGCAGTCGAACAATTCTCCGGGAACAAGTATATGGCCGATTTTTTTGAGGAGGAAAAGGAATTGGCTCAAACGAGGTATCTTTCCGATTTGCTTTTAACCGAGCTGATTGGACGGATCGATTTTCTGGCAGGTCAGATCAACAAGGGAAAACCGGCCAATGAATTGTTGTCGAAGTTTATTATCATCCGGAATGAGATAAAGGAACTGGACAGGGCTGGAGTGGTGCCACCTTTTACCTCCGTAGATTCGATTGTTCCCCAAAAATTTTCGGACCGGGTAGGAGAGGCTGCCAAGGAGCATCTGCGGAAAATGCAGAATATTTACAAGGCAAAGAAGAATCTGTTACGTAAGCAAAATGATGAGAAGGTGTTGAATTTGAACAATCAGTTTGGTTCAAATTATCTGTACGATCTGAAACAGAAATACAATAACCTCGCTATTCAGGATTTGGTCATGAACACCGGTTCATCCGAGTATTACAGGGAGACAGAATCCGGATTGATGCAGAAGGTTGCCCCCATTTACAAAGTGCCGGATTACAATAATGGCAGAGCCCAATTTTTTGCCTCTGAGAAAAGAGTTCTTGGTCTTTCCTTTTCAACCCTTTATTTCAATGTGTTCGTAATTTGGCTGATGTCACTTTTCCTCTATGTAGCCTTGTATTACAACTGGTTCAGGAAATTGTTGAGGCAATAATTCTTTCAGGTTTTTTTGCACAATAGTTTTTTAATTGCTGATCTCTTGTGGGTGTGCTTAACGTGTAAAGACAGGTGATCCGGGTCTGGACAAGTGGCCATTGAAGCAATAACCATCACTGCTAAATCCCTGCAGATCCTCCTCACAATTTATGCGGTACTCAAGAATGTATCGGGTCATCATGCCTCTGGCTTTCTTTGTATAAACGGTAATCATCTTGTACGAGTCGTTTTTATTCTCCAGAAATTGAGGTGTGACGATTTTAGCCTTCATCTTTTTCAGATCGATTGAAGAAGAATATTCAAGCGATGCGAGGTTGATCAACAGGTTAGAGCCACTTTCTTTCAAATCAGCAGTAATTTGCCTCGTGATCTTTTGTTTCCAATAATGATACAGATCAGCATATTTCCCAAAATGGAAGGATGTTCCCATCTCCAGGCGGTAGGGTTGAATCAAGTCTAGTGGCCTCAGTACGCCATACAAACCCGAAAGAATGCGCAAATGCTTCTGGGAATATTCCACTTCATCAACCTGCATTGATGTTACATCCAACCCGTGATATACTTCACCCTTAAATGAGAATATTGCCGGATGGGAATTGGCTGTTGTGAATTCCGGTTTCCACAGAGCAAATCTCTCTTGATTTAACCAGGCCAATTTGCGGTTTATCTTCATCAGCTCCTCCAATTGGCTTGTAGATTGTTCCCTCAAATACCTGACTAGTTCGGCAACCTCCTTCGGGAAAAGCAGTTGTGAATTTAGCGGGGTAATACTTGCCGATTTGAAATCGAGCGTTTTTGAAGGGGCGAGTAAAATTAGCATATAGATTATAGACTTAAAGTCCAGGAGGCGTAATAAAGAGAGCCGGTATGGCCGGTTCCGGGTGCGCTGAAATATTCTTGACCTCCTATGTTGGCTCCTCCAATTTTTATGACGGATTTTAGTTTTGTAATTGTGTAACTGATCTGGGCATCTACCACAGTGCTTGAAGGAACTATCGCACTTTGGAAACTTGACTCCCATAAATAGTCATTGTTCCACCTTAGGTTTACATTAAAGCCAAAATTTTTAAACACTGCAGGATTGCCAATGGAGGCTTTGATTTTATGTTCAGGAGTATTAAATGCGGCTTTGTAATCAGGGTCGGTTAATTGGTCAAATATATATTTCGACCAGGTATAATTCAGGTTGAAATTGTAATCGTTGAAGATCCTGGTTGACAGGCCCGCTCCAATCCCATAGGATTTTATGTCGGCATCAGTGTTTGTATAAACCTGGAAAGCTTTGTAGTCGCCACTGCTAAGTGCAATCAAGGCATTTGGTTGTTTAACTACCGGGTTAATATCCGATAGATCAGCATTGCCGTATAGTGGAACCACCACAGTTTTTGGTCCGATAAAACCGTTGTAATTGTTGAAATAACTGTTGAGATCGATAGACAACGATCCAATTGTGCCTCTGTAGCCAATTTCATAAGCGATTACTTTCTCCGGTTGGACATATTTAAAATTGGATTTCTGGGGAGCTCCTTTTACAACGGAAGAATAAGAGAATGCATTCTCATAGGCCGATCTGCCTCCTAGTTTCACGGTAGCCGGATTTCCCAACGACTGACCAGTTTTGCTTACGATCAATGCTCCGGAGGTGTATCTGTCAATGTTATCTGGAGAAGACCCTACCAGGATAGCTTTTCCCGCATCTAATCCGATGTACAGATCCTGTGATGTCGGGTTTCTGAATCCGCTTTGGTATGAGATTCTGAAATTATGGTTTTTCCTTTCTCCGGCAGCATAGGTAAATGCAATTCTTGGAGAGAGGTATCCATTCAGGTTTTTGGATTTGTCAAAGCGAATGGAACCGGTAAATTTTAGCCGGTCCTCAGCAAATTTCTTTTGAACCTGGGTATAAGCGCCGATCTCGTTGTAAGAGATTGGACCATCATAATCAGTAAAAATTGTGCCGGCGGAGTTAAGAATATATTTTCTCCATGAACCACCAATCTGAAAATCTGCGAAATCAATTAGTTTTTCGGAATTGTAATTTGCTTCAACATGATACATCCTGGTATCATTTACGAATTTTGCTCCTGTGCTCACATCCGGGTCTGAGATGATTTTTTCAAAAGCATTTTTAAAGGCGGAAGTTCCGGGCACCAGAGCTCCTGTTTGCGCAAAGTCTCTGGCAGTTTGGTGAATCTTTGCAGGATCAGGAGTGCCTCCTGCCACAGACGCTCCAACAAATCCCTGAACATAAGCGCCCGCATAATCATTAAACCATTGTGTGTCAGACTTCCAGGACCTGTTTAAATTTATCGCAGCATATCTTGTATCATAGGAATTGCCGGAAGGTTCGCCTGTGGTGTAGGCTCTTGCAAAAAAATGGTTGTTGCTAACTTCCAGTTTGTGTTGAGCGGTAAAGAAATCTTTTATGGCATAGCGGTTTGCGCCATGGTATATTGTGGCTCCCCTTCCAAACCTGGTGTTGTAGACAACTTCAAGATCATCACCTTTAGGGCGGTAATTGAAGGATACATCCCCTTTAATACTTTTTGCAGCATAGTCTACCAAATCGACCTCTTTATAACCGGTTCTTGATACAGTTTGAGATCCCATTAAATTTGCAATCTGTGCTGGGACACCTGCTGACAAGGCAATTTGCTTAAAATTTAATTTTGTGGATACTTCATCTCCGTATACATTTAATCCGTCATAGGCAGGATTATTTCTGTCTGCTCCCGGAATGTTGTAGTCTGTGTAATCTGTCGCATTCCACTCTGTCCCGGTGAGGAATGAGAGAGAAGCCTTTGCAGCGAATTTGTCACTAAAGGCCTTGGCTACCCTCACTCCGGCATCCATGTACCTGTTGACCCCGGCAGCCTTTTGACTGGTATATCCGGTCTTTCCATAAACACTTATGCCTTGGAATTCGAAAGGACTTTTGCTCTTCGTAAAAAGAATTCCATTAAACGCATTGGCACCATACAAGGCAGAAGCTGCTCCTTGCAGTATTTCTACGGTATTGACGTCAAGTTCAGAAATCCCCAGAAGGTTCCCCATAGCAAAATTCATAGCTGGAGAAGTATTATCCATTCCATCAATTAGTTGAACGAAACGGTTGTTCCCTACTTTGGCGAATCCACGGGTGTTTATTGATTTGAAAGTGAGACTACTGATATTCATGTCAATTCCCTTCAGATTTTCTAGTCCGTCATAGAAATTGGGAGATGCGGTATTTTGAATGGCCCTTAAATCCATTCTTTCGATGGTAACAGGAGATTCCATGATACGTTCCGGATTTCTTGATGCAGAGATAATCACTTCATCCAACTCTGTTTCCATTTCTTTTAAGCAGGCATTAATCGTTTGCAGATTGTTCCTGACTTCCAGAATTTGTGCAACAAATCCAAGCATTGATATTTTTATCAAAACTGGAAGCTTCTGATTGGTTATTAACTTAAAGTTCCCGTCAGGATTTGTGAAGGTTCCCAGAGGTTTTCCAACCACTATAACATCTGCTCCATTCAATGGGACTCCGGTTTTTGCATCTTGTACATGACCGGAAACAATAGTCTGAGCAAACAATGCTTTATTAAGTAACAGGATGAACAAGAAACCAGATAATATCTTCATAAAAATTGAAAGGTTTGATTCAAAGTTATTTTTTATACCTGAAAGTAGAAGCCATTATTACTGTTCAGAGTGATAAATGACTATATCGCATAAAATATCCTTCAATTTTTTAACAACAGATAAAGCCGTATGATTGTTTGCATCAAGTGAAGAAGTTGATCGATCAAATTCGTTGCAAAACACAGTGTCAATCCCCTAAAATTTTACCGAATAGGTTTTTCCTGTCACATAATAGTTAAGCTTGATATGTTTTTGAATCAATTTTGTAATAAATTCTAATTAGTTTTAATGATT
>CAIRSO010000538.1 GCA_903881215.1 uncultured Bacteroidia bacterium | reverse complement strand
GTCGATAAATTACTCCAACCCTGACAATTTAAAAGAAAAGCTTTTGTCAATTCACAATATAATCTCAAAAATCATAAGCACCTCAAAGCAATCAATTTGAAGTTTCCCCTTTCCCAAATCTTCAAATCTTCAAATCTTCAAATCTCCTCATCTTCAAATCTTCAAATCTCTTCATCTTCAAATCTTGTCCGATGAATTTTCAAATCTTCAAATTTCGCCATTTTCAAATATCATTGCTTCTTTTGCCAATCTGGTACCTGATCTACCACAATCTCCAGCCAATGGCCGATTGGTTCGTCAACAGGGTATTGGGAATGACAAAAGGCGAACACCTCACCGAAGCGATACGTTTCTTTGTTTTTGAGTTTCCAAAGGTGATGCTTTTGCTCACGCTCATTATTTTCCTGGTCGGAATTATACGCACATTCTTTACTCCGGAGCGTACCCGAAAAGCCCTGGAAGGCAAAAAGACATTTACCGGCAATGTGATGGCGTCAACTTTGGGCATTGTGACGCCATTTTGCTCTTGTTCTGCAATCCCGTTGTTTCTTGGATTTGTCGAGTCCGGAGTACCTTTAGGCGTCACTTTTTCTTTTCTGATTGCCGCTCCGATGATCAATGAAGTAGCGATCGTCCTGCTGTACGGAATGTTTGGCTGGAAAGTTGCAGCTATCTATGTTGGCACAGGATTGGCCATAGCAATTCTGGCTGGTTGGGTAATTGGGCTGTTGAAACTCGAAAAATGGGTCGAACCATGGGTGTATGAAGCACAGATAGGCAACAGCGGACAGGAAGAAGAGCATCTTAGCTTTTCGAGACGGATACAACTTGGATTCGGTGCTGTCAAGGAAATTGTCGGCAAGGTTTGGCTATATGTGGCTCTGGGAATACTCGTGGGAGCAGGTGCTCACGGATACGTGCCAGAAGAATTTATGGCTAGCCTGATGGGTAAATCAGCCTGGTATTCCATCCCGCTTTCTGTACTCATTGGCATCCCTTTGTACTCCAATGCCGCTGGAATAGTGCCGATCGTCTCAGTATTGATAGAAAAAGGTGCCTCCCTGGGTACAGCACTGGCATTTATGATGTCTGTCATCGGGTTGTCGCTTCCTGAAATGATTATCCTGAGAAAAGTACTGAAGCTGCCACTGATATTCACCTTCGTTGGAGTCGTAGGAATTGGAATAATGATCGTTGGATATTTGTTTAACTATATTTTTTAGGAACTCCGATTGCCTTAGTTTTGCTAATACAACCATTAACAATGTCAAAAATGAAATTTTCAAAAAAATTATCCCTTTTGCTGATATTCTCCATTGTGTCCTTCGCTTTGGACGCACAGCCAGCTCTCAAAAAGATCACAGCTGAGCTGCTAACTTCAGAATTCATCTACGAAACCGCCCCGTTCCCCTCCTGCCATGCTTCGACAATTGTTGAAACCAAGGAGGGCATGCTGGCTGCCTGGTTTGGCGGAACGAATGAAAGCAATCCCGATGTCTGCATTTTTACCTCTCGCTGCATCCAGGGGAAATGGAGTGTACCGGAACTTGCCGCCGATGGTGTTCAAAATGACAACCTCCGCTATCCCTGCTGGAATCCGGTGCTATTTCAAAGAGACAACGGGGATATCATCCTCTATTACAAAATCGGGCCTAATCCAAGGGAATGGTGGGGAATGTACAAAATCTCAAAAGACCAGGGAAAAAGCTGGTCTGCCGCGAGCAAGATTCCTGGGTTGCTTTTGGGACCGATCAAAAACAAGCCAGAAAAGCTAAAAGATGGATCCATTCTTTATCCCACCAGTCTCGAAACCAAGCAGAGCTGGAATGTGTACATGGAATCCTCCAACCAGGAATTATCCAATTGGAAGAAAATCAGCATCGATAACAATGGCCTCCATGCAATCCAGCCGACCCTCTTGTTCCACAAAGAAGGAAGCCTTCAAATTCTTTGCCGGAGCAAGGAGAAAAAAATTGTGGAGAGCTGGTCGACCGATCAGGGAAAGACCTGGACGCCACTACAGAAAACCAGTCTGCCAAACAACAACTCCGGAATTGATGCGGTAACCCTTAAAAATGGCACACACCTGCTTATCTGCAATCCGATAGAAAAAGGCAGGAACAAACTGGCGGTACTCTCCTCCGAAGATGGAAAAAACTGGAATGATTTGATTGTCCTGGAAGACCTGCCCAAAGGGGAATTCAGCTATCCCGCCATCATCGAAGCGGAGGATGGAACTGTTCACATTACATACACCTGGAACAGGGAGAAGATCAGGTACGTTGTAATAAGGATAAAGGATAAAGGATAAAGGATAAAGGATAAAGTAAAAAACGCCTCAATCAAAATTTGTAGCAATTACGCGATAATGTCAGGAGTCCCCCACTTTATCCTTTTAACTTTATCCTTTATCCTTACTCTTTGTCATCTTCCTCCCGGATCTGAACCCTTCTAATCTTGCCACTAATCGTCTTTGGAAGTTCTGTCACGAATTCTACTATCCGGGGGTATTTATAGGGTGCCGTAACTTTCTTCACATGCTCCTGCAGTTCTCTGGCCAGTTCGTCGCTCGCATGATAGTTTTTGGCCAGAATGATGGTCGCCTTTACCACCTGACCTCGATCCGGATCCGGAACCGCAGTTATGGCACATTCAAGCACTGCTGGATGTTCCATCAGGGCACTCTCCACCTCAAAAGGGCCAATCCGGTAGCCCGAACTTTTGATTACATCATCAGCCCGCCCGACAAACCAATAGTATCCGTCCTCATCGCGCCAGGCCATATCGCCGGTGAAATAAATATCATCATGCCAAACCTTTTGTGATAACTGTTCATCGCGGTAGTATCCGTTAAACATCCCTACCGGCGGATTTTGGTCTGTGTAAATGACGATCTGACCCTCATCACCCACTTCGCACGAATTGCCTGTTTCGTCAAGCAGGTCAATCCGGTACCCTGGAGACGGTTTTCCCATCGAACCCGGTTTCGGCTCCATCCAGGGATATGTCGCCAAAGCCACCGTACATTCGGTCTGACCATAGCCTTCCATCAGCCTGATGCCGGTCTCCTCCAGAAACTTCTTGTACACCTCCGGGTTTAGCGGCTCACCTGCAACCACACAATATTTTAGGGCTGACAAATTGTACTTGGACAAATCTTCCTTGATCAGAAACCGGTAGATCGTTGGTGGAGCACAAAAAGTCGTAACACCATATTTTTCAATCACCTCCATTAAATTTTTTGGCACAAACTTGTCGTAGTCATAGGTCATCACCGCGCTGCCCGACAACCACTGTCCATACAATTTTCCCCAGGCAGATTTTGCCCATCCGGTATCAGCTACGGTAAAATGCAATCCGTTGTCCTGCACATTCTGCCAGTATTTTGCAGTTAAAATATGGCCAAGCGGGTAGACAAAATTATGGTTCACCATCTTTGGCATGCCGGTGGTACCGGAGGTAAAATAGAGCAGCATGATGTCGCTGTTTTTCGATGCCTGATCCCCTTGGGGTCGGACGAATTGCTCTGAAGCAGCTGTCATCCCGGAACTAAAGTTGAGCCATCCATCACGGTCCTGGCCTGTTAATGCTTTGACAACAAACGTAGGAGACTTCTCTTGTGATTCCTCAACGTGCAGAATTACTTCCAGCTCCGGAACGCAGACAATCATTTTGATGTCTGCAGCATTGTTGCGGTAAACCAGATCTTTAGTACTCAGCAAATGAGTAGCCGGGATAGCCATCGCCCCAATCTTATGCAGTGCAAGAATGCAAAACCAGAATTCATACCTTCGCTTTAATATCAGCATCACCGCATCCCCTTTACCTATGCCTGCTGAAAGGAAAAAATTAGCAGCCTTGTCACTCTGACATTTCATTTGGCCAAAGGTAAAGATGGACTCTTCTCCTTTGTCATCGCACCAAACCATAGCAATTTTATCAGGAGTTTTAAGGGCGATATCATCGACTACATCAAAAGCGAAATTGAAATTATCGGGTATTTGAATCTTGAAATTATCTGCAAAATCTGAATAAGATTGAAAATCTGTTTGCGAAAGGTATTTATCGAGTACCATTGTGGGCAATTATGAATGATGGATGATGAATGATGAATGATGGATGATGGATGATGAATGATTTCGCTTTTGGGGAGAAATGACTAGATGATGAGAGCCAGGAATCTGGCATTTTGGTTGTTTAGTGCTTTCATGGCATGTTGGTAGGCAGAATCGAAGTAGATCGAATCACCTTCATTCAGTACTATTTCATGACCATCGACTATGATCATCAGGCTACCTTCCATCACAAAATTAAACTCCTGTCCGGGATGAGAATTAAACTCCGGGGTTCGGCTTTCCGGGTAAGGCATAACCGTGACGATAAAAGGTTCGACCTTTTTATGGATGAAATTGTAGGCCAGATTTTCGTAGGTGTATTGCTTGCGGCGGTCTACATTCAAGCCTTTCCCCTTTCGGACAACAGAATAGACATGCAACTTAGGCTGATCGCCACTCAACAATGCAGTGAGCTCCATCTTAAACCGGTTAGCCAACCTGATTAAAAATCCTACCGGGATATCTGTGTTGCCACACTCATAGTCGTTCAATAGTCCGGTCTCCACATTCAGTTCTCTCGCAAAGCTCTCGACTGAAATACCAGAAATTTCCCGTAATTCTTTAATCCGGGCAGCGATCGATTGTAGCTGGTCTGTCAGATCTGATTGTATTTTTGAACTTACGATTCCAAAATTATAACAATTTGCATTAAAACCATTTGTCAATTTCAAGGCGAAAATTTATACGAAAAGAGCGAAATTTAATCACCTTATTATTGCAATCGATTGCGCTACTTGGTATATTTGTGAATTGTAAAAAAAAAATCCCCGCCTGATGAAGAAATTATTTGTTTTACTCCTTATTGCATTCGTCACTTCCTCTAGTTTCGCTAAAACTGACCCTGACAAAAAACTATTTGCCGCCAGAAACATCAAAAAAACAATGAAAATTGTAACCGACTGGCAATTAAAAAACCCCAAACATGAGTTGACCGACTGGACAAACGGGGCCTTCTTTGCCGGAGTATCTGCAGCCTGGGCAACAACAAAATCAAAACCTATCTATCAGGCTATGATGGATATGGGAACTAAAAACGGCTGGAAACCCGGCAGACGCTGGTATCATGCAGATGATATCGCCATTTGCCAAACCTATGTCGATCTGTATAAGATTGAAAAGAAGCAGGAGATGATCCAGTCCTTCGTCGATACACTGGCCATCTTCTTGAAAAAACCTTACCCAACCAGAGGAAACGAGATCATCAAATGGTGGTGGTGCGATGCTCTTTTTATGGGACCTCCCGCAATGGTCAAATTGGCTATGGCTACCGGTAACAACAGCTATATTGAATACAGCGACAAGCTTTTTAAAGAGTGTTATGAACTGCTTTATGACAAGGAGGAGCACCTCTTTGCCCGCGACCTGAAATATGTGATAAAAAATGATGGGAAAGACATCCGCGAAGCCAATGGAAAGAAGATTTTCTGGTCACGAGGCAACGGATGGGTTATGGGAGGTATTGTAAGGGTCCTCAATGAACTACCGGCTAATTATGAGGGCAGAGACTTTTACATCACGCTCTTCAAAGAGATGTCTGCCCGTTTGAAAGAGTTGCAGCAAGCCGATGGATTGTGGCGTGCCAGTCTGCTCGATCCGGATTCCTACCCGGGAGGAGAAGTAAGCGGCTCAGGTTTTGATTGTTATGCAATGGCATGGGGCATCAACAATGGAATTCTCGACAAAGCAACCTATCTGCCTGTCGTGGAGAAAGCCTGGATTGCGCTGAACAAATGCGTAAAAGAAGATGGCCATGTTGGTTGGGTGCAACCGATTGGTGCAGATCCGAAGAAGAATTTCAATGCCGAGAGTTGGGAAGTATATGGCTCAGGTGCCTTTTTGCTTGCAGGCAGTGAGGTGATAAAACTCAAGAGGTAGATAATCTGAATAATTACTAGTTACTGATCAGCTGTTGGCGATTAGCTATTAATCGTTAGCTGTTAGTTGTTAGCCTTTTATGAAATCAAAAAATTAAATAACATCATGACAAATAAAAAATTAAAAGCTGCATTCTTCCTCCTTTTTCTACTGATCAGCACGGTAATGTTCGCTCAGCCGGTTGAAAGGCTTGTAAAAATTGTGGTTACCCCTGATCATGCCAACTGGCTGTACAAACCAGGTGAAAAAGCTATATTTCAAGTACTTGTCATGAAAAATAGTGAGCCAATTCCTAATATCACAATAAAATTTGAAGTTGGTCCTGAGCAAATGGTACCAACAAAACGAGATTCTGCCACCCTCAAGGATGGACGTTTTCAAGTGGATGGCGGAACATTGAAAGAAGCAGGCTTCCTACGTTGCAAAGTTTGGACAACCATTAACGGCATTCGTTATGAGAACCTGGCTACAGCTGCCTATTCACCTGAACTGATCAAGCCAACCACCGAATCTCCTGCCGATTTTACTCAATTCTGGGAAAATGCTAAAACGGAGGCAGCTAAAATCCCTCTGGATGTCAAACTCACCCTGCTTGCCGATAGATGCACCGAAAAAGTCAACGTATATCATGCTAACATTCAAAACTATAAGAATGGCATGCGCCTGTACGGAATTTTGTGCGTCCCAAAGAAAGCCGGAAAATATCCGGCATTGCTGAGAGTTCCCGGTGCGGGCGTTCGTGGCTACGGTGGCGATCCATCCATGGCAGAAAACGGCGTGATTACTTTTGAAATAGGGATTCACGGCATTCCGGTTACGATGGATCCCAATATTTACCTTGATCTGGGGAAAACCACGCTCGATGGTTATCCGTTTTTTAACCTCGACGACCGCGACAGGTATTACTACAAAAGGGTTTATCTCGGCTGCGTCAGAGCGATCGATTTTCTCTACACTCTCCCTGAATTTGATGGATCCACACTTGCAGTTACCGGCGGTAGTCAGGGAGGTGCCTTGTCGATTGTCACAGCAGGATTGGATCAACGCGTAAAATTCCTGGCCGCATTTTATCCTGCCTTGTGCGATGTGACTGGATATTTGTACGGCAGGGCCGGAGGATGGCCACATATGTTTAACGAGAACAACAAGGCTTTCAACAACAAAAAGGATAAAATTGAAACCTCCAAATATTACGATGTTGTGAATTTTGCCCGACAGGTTAAAGCACCAGGTTTCTACTCCTGGGGTTACAACGATGTTACTTGTCCGCCAACCTCCATGTTTTCGGCTTACAATGTCATTCAGGCACCCAAAAGTCTGTCAATTTTTGAGGAAACAGGTCACTGGACCTACCCAGAGCAAAATGAACTGGCCAGGAAATGGCTGGTGAAGAAGCTGGTAGGGATGTAGGAAGACTGGGAGACTGGGGGACTGGGGGACTGGGAGACTGGGGGACTGGGAGACTGGGGG